>DSBF01000429.1 GCA_011049495.1 Ignavibacteria bacterium | reverse complement strand
TAGCCATCTTAGCAACCTTCGAGGAAAAACTACATAAAGCGCATATCCTTACCTCGAAGGTTTATCCCAAATTTGTTATAGAGTTCTTTAAAAACTAGTTTTACAAAATTTTCCCACCTAAAATCCTCTGATCCTAGTTCTTTACACTATAACCGAAACGTCTAATGAATGAATCCGAAATACTAATAGTAAATTTTCTTTCCATCATTGCACCAACAATTCCGAATCCCCCTTCAACATTACTGAATAAAGTCTGATCAAATCTAACCGAATAGATATTTTGCGTAACTCCGGCAAAATAGTACGCTGCAAGGTTTGGGTCTAATGCTACAATTTCAAACTCTGCTTTGTTTGTGATGAAAATATTTTTCTTATCCGTAATATCATCTCCAATTTTTTTCATTGTCTCTTCAAATAATTCCAATGGATAACTTGTACTTATCTGTTTTGTAAGTGAAGGATATATCGAATTATCTTCGGATGCATTTGATTTTTTTATCGGTACTTCCACATAATTTATTACTGATTCATTATCCGAATGAATTTCGTATTTAATTCTTAATCTAAATTTATAGTATTGAAAATAAACTTTACTCCGCGGAAACCAATGTACACTTATAAAATCGGGATGAAAATCAGATGGTATAATTTGATCGGACTGCCCTCTGTCAATCTCAAATAAAATTGGAACTCTTGCAGCAGCTTTTAGAATTTTCCCGTCGGGTAAAACAGCTTTAATAATTATATCTTCCTGATCGCGTATTGGTTTAAAGTTTTTCAGATAATAATATTTCAAAGGACCGTCAAACCGTTGTTCATGTAACGGGGTTAGTACAGTATCTTTAAATTTATATTCTTCACCACGATAAGTTAAAGTTATATCTGCACCGTCAACAAAAGGATTGAGCGAATCACTTTCTGGATTAAAACCTTGCACATCGAATGTTTTGTGAATTGATGCGAATTGAAAATCATCGTTTACTCGAATTATACTATTTAAAATATATGCTTCGAGTAATTCGTCCTTCGGGCTAAAATTCTCTTCGCATGTATTGAAAAACAGTAAAGAAGAAACAGCCAGGATATAGATTAAATATTTTTTCAAAATTTCACCTTTATAGATGCCGTCGGTAAAAACGGAAGCATATTAACTTTTTCTCCGGTATCACGTTTGAAATAGAAAAGATTCTTTCTATCATAGACATTAATAATGCTCGCAGATAATTCTAATGTAGCAAAATCAAAATTGATGATTTTGGAAAGAGCAATATCCAATCTATGATAATCCGGCATTCTCTTAACGTTTCTCTCTCCCAAAATTGTGTAGATTGAATACCTATCGAATGCAGGATCGTAATCGAAAAAGTCTGATAGTTCATACCTATCAAAATAACCGCGGAGAGGTGTAAACGGGAATCCCGAATTGTATACCCACGAAATGCCCGCTTCCCAGTTATCTCCCAATATGTAATTGAATGCTAAATTAACATTATGTCTTGAATCATATTTAGGCGAGTATTCAAAATCATCTATTTTTTTGAATGCCCAGCTAAGTGTATATGAAGCATTAAAACTAAACCGGGTTGTCTCGAACGTTAGTGAATTTTCAATACCGTATGCTCTTCCGTCACCGTTAATCAAAGCAGGATCATCGGGGAATATTTTCTTTTCATTTATAAGTGCAAGATTTTTAATTTTCCTGTAATAAACTTCCACGGAAATACTTGAGGAAGGGAGATAAAAATATTCTACGCCGAATGATAAGTTAATAGATTTTGTTGCTTCTAAATAATCGGGGTATATAGTCCATGGGTCGAACAAAGAAATAACTTCATTCTCATCAGTTATAGTTGCAATTTCCTGTCTATAACTTCCGGCAGAAGCTTTTAAGATAAGAGTTTTCGATAGCTGGTAGAAACCCTTAACTCTCGGTTCAATAGAGAAGCCTCCTTTTAAGCTTAGTCCGGTCATATACATTCTTAATCCGGCATCAATACCGAAATCATCAAATTGAAGTAGTTCGTAATTAGAATACAGAACATAGCTGCCGCCGAAATCACTTAACTTAATTAACGAAGAATTTTCATTTTCCTGTTCCAATTCTGTTTTAACCGTTTTGAATTCAAGTCCTACTGTAAATTGGTCTTTATTTTCGCGGACAAGAGAAAACTCGGCATCGAAAGTAAAATCTTTAAGACTATTAAACCGCGGTTTTACATCGGTATCGTTAGGAATAATTTCCCCTTTGAAATTACTGTAACTAAATTGAAAGCGAGAAAAGAATGGTTTATCATAAATCTGTATCCATTCAAAACTAAGTAAATCGTTCCCCCACTTAAAATCATCTGAGCGCGGTTTCGGATCGTCAAAATTATCACCGCTGAAGAAACCAAAAACTGTAAATCTTCCGTTCTTTAAAAAATTCTGATCGGTATAATTTGCTTTGAACGAGAAATCATAAAAATCTATAGGTACATCATCGTCATTAAGAAATTTTTTCAGTATGGAAGTAGAATAACTTTTCCTGCCGGTTAAAATAAACGAGCCGAATTTATACGGACCTTCGATTAATAATTTACCGGTCATTAAATTTGCTGATGCCGTACTGCTGAATTTGTTCCTGTTACCGTCTTTTGTTGCTACTTTCATTATTGAAGAAATTCTTCCGCCGTACTTTGCCGGGAATTCACCTTTATGAAATTCAATACTGTTTACCATATCGGCATCAACAACACTAAACAGACCGAGTGCATGAAACGGATTATAAAGAGAAACACCGTTCAGTTTAACCAAATTTTGATCACCAGTCCCGCCCCGCACATAATACTTCGCCGAAATATCTCCCGTTGACGTAACACCCGGGATAGTCTTTAATAAACGAAGTACATCAGCTTCTACGGTCTGCGGTTTCGAGTAAATATCTTTTAACGTTATTCTTTCGATGCCAATATTAAATTGATCTTGCTTGGTAATTCTTTGACCGATTTTTTCTACTTCTTGGAATTCAAGACTGGATGGAACTAATTGAACATTCAATTCAGTTATTTTATTCGGAGTAATACGAACATTTATTGTTTTGGACTTATACCCGATATAAGAAAAAGTAACAGTATAATTTTTATTAGCGGGAATTTTATTTATGAAGTAATAACCTCTCTGATCTGTTGAAGAACCGATTTCCAATTCATCTAAATATACATTGCATGTAAGTAATGCTTCGCCGCTGGTTGAGTCTGTTACGAATCCTCTTAAACTGCCCCACTGTTGGGAATAATGAAGAGATGTAAAAAATAGTATGGCTGATATTAATATCTTTATCTTACTAATAAAGTAGAAATCTCGAAAAGGAATTATCATTAAGTATTTATCCTACAAAAATATCTTCATCAAGTTTGCACTTATAAAAATAGATATATTTTTTATAAAATATTTTTTTCTGTTTTATTATAGGTTGTCATTCGATCACTACTAATGAAACACCTACGGTGTTTTAAGAAGGTTGGTTGTTTAATTTTTTTTACAATAATGAAATCCCTACGGGATTTTTCTTAGAATAATTCCCCCACTAAATATGTTAAGAAATTAGCAATTAATAATGAATAGTGAGTTTCATGATATAGCTTTCTGGAACAATCATACTCAAAAATAAAACTCCATCAGAAGTTTTATTATTGTAAATAATTAGACCCCATAATAAATATTTCTTTGTAAATGCTGCATTATTGAGTGGTTGGTTTTTTTACAATAATGAAGGGGTTGTATCAAAAGTAAAGTTTAATTTAATAATGGAACGCTGATGCCGCAGATTTGGACTGTCGTCAGGCTACGCCGAACTCTGGCGAGATTTCCACAATTTTTTTATTTGAAATATACTTTTAAGACAGCCTCTTTATGCAGGGTGGTCGGTTTATTTTTTTACAATAATTAAATCCCTACGGGATTTTTTCTTAGAATATTTTCCCCATCAAATATGTTAAGAAGTTAAGAATTAGTAAGTCACCTTACGCACAAACATTGAAGGTTGCTTGTTTTTAACCTTCAATGTTGCATTAATTGGCTAAAATTAAGTTGCCTGAAAGGTCTGAAAACAGTAACCTTTAAGGTAATAACATCTTTGCGTAAGGTGAGTTAGTAATTAATATTGAGTAAAATTTTTTAGTCCTCCAAAGTAGATAAGTTGCCGGGATCTTCACCCATAGCTTTTGCTTTAAGAACACGTCTCATAATTTTTCCCGATCTTGTCTTAGGTAATGAATCAACAAACTCTATCTGTTCAGGTTTAGCAATCGGACCAACTTCATGGGAAACATGCTGCCTTAATTCTTCGGCTAATGTAGTATTACCGGTCAGACCCGCTCTTAAAATTACATAAGCATAAATTGCATTTCCCTTAACTTCGTGGGGAACTCCGATTGCCGCAGCTTCGGCAACAGCACTGTGACTTACCAATGCACTTTCAATTTCGGCGGTACCGAGTCTGTAACCGGAAACTTTAATCACATCGTCAACTCTTCCTATTATCCAGTAATAACCGTCCTTATCTTTCCTTGCACTGTCACCTGTCATATACATTCCTTTATACTTGCTCCAATATTGCTCAACGTATCTTTGATCATCACCATAAATCGTTCTGATCATTGCTGGCCACGGAGTTTTTATTACGAGATAACCTTCTTCATTCGGCTTAACCGATTTACCTTTTTCATCAACCACATCCATTTCAATACCTGGGAATGGTTTAGTACCCGAACCGGGTTTAAGTGGAACACAAGGCATCGGTGTAATCATAAACATACCGGTTTCGGTCTGCCACCATGTATCCATGATCGGACATTTTTCATTGCCGACAACTTTATGATACCATTTCCACGCTTCGGGATTAATCGGTTCACCAACAGAACCAAGTAATCTTAAAGAAGAAAGATCATGACGTTTAACCCACGCTTCACCGAATCGCATTAGACCCCTAATAGCTGTCGGTGCAGTGTATAAAATATTTATTCCGTAATTCTCAATCATTTTCCACCATCGGTTTGGATACGGATAATTGGGAGCGCCTTCATACATAAAAGATGTAGCGCCATTTAACAAAGGACCGTAAACGATATAACTGTGACCTGTAATCCAACCCGGATCGGCAGCACACCAATATCTATCTTGTTCTTGAATATCAAATACATATTTAAGAGTAGTGTAAGTACCGACCATGTAACCGCCGTGTGTATGAAGTATCGCTTTCGGTTTGCCGGTTGTGCCTGATGTATATAAAATAAATAACGGATCTTCAGAATCCATTTGTTCCAATGCACATTGATTTGTTGCGATGGGAAGTTGTCTTAATTCGTGATACCACATATCACGACCAAATTCCATATTGATTTCTTGTCCGGTTCTTTTAACAACAATAACATGTTCGATACCGCCTGCTCGCTGCAGTGCTTCATCTGCAATTTGTTTTAAAGGAACAATTTTGCCCCGTTGATATGCACCATCGGCAACAATTAATACTTTTGATTTACTATCTTCAATTCGTTCATGAAGTGCTTCTACTGAAAAACCGCCATATACAACCGAGTGTATTGCACCGATACGCGCACAAGCTAACATTGCGATCATTATCTCGGGAATTCTACCCATATAAATTGTAACTCGATCACCTTTTACAACTCCCATACTTTTCAGTATGTTGGCAAACTTACATGTCTCTTGATGCATACGGTAATATGACATTGCTTCAAAGTCGCCGTTCTCCCCTTCCCAAACTAATGCGATTTTATTTCTACGATGTGTTTGAACATGAACATCAAGACAATTATATGATATGTTAGTCTTCGCGCCGGTGAACCATTTGTAAAAAGGTGTTTTCGAATCATCAATAACTCTATCCCATTTTTTGAACCAATGTAGTTCATCCGCCCTGTCAGACCAGAACTTTGCATAATCGGCATGAGC
>DSBF01000067.1 GCA_011049495.1 Ignavibacteria bacterium | reverse complement strand
ACCTAAGACTAACTATGATTATGTACTGACAAATCCTCCTTTCGGAAAAAAGAGCAGTATTACAATCACAAACGAAGAAGGAATTCAAAAAAGAGAAACGCTAATGTATGAGCGGCAGGATTTTTGGGTAACGACTTCAAACAAGCAATTGAATTTTGTTCAGCATATAGTTTCGATGCTTAAACCGGACGGCAGGGCTGCTGTTGTTGTGCCGGATAATGTTCTCTTCGAAGGAGGCGCCGGAGAAACCGTTCGTAAAAATTTATTGACAAGAACTGATTGTCATACAATTTTAAGATTACCGACAGGTTTATTTTATGCGCAAGGAGTAAAAGCAAATGTAATTTTCTTCGATAACAAACCGGCAAGTAAAACGCCCTGGACTAAGGAAGTCTGGATTTATGACTTAAGAACTAATCAGCATTTCACTTTAAAGACACAGCAAATGAAATATGAACACCTTGAAGATTTCGTCAAAGCATATAATCCAAAGAATAGATTTAAACGAACCGAATCCGAACGGTTCAAGAAATTCTCATACGATGAAATTATCTCCCGCGACAAAACTAATCTGGATATCTTTTGGCTTAAGGATGAAAGTCTTGGTGATACAGATAACTTACCCGATCCCGATATTCTCGCATCAGAGATAGTTGAGAATATTGAAGCGAGTTTGGATAGTTTTAAAGAGATAATAACAAGGTTGGAAAAGTAATTTAGCAGAAATATGAATCCGAGTAAAGAAAGTAAAAAAACTACTTCAGTTTCTACTTCAGTCATATTTTCCTTTAAAACAAAAAACCCTTGCAACTTATTTCGTTACAAGGGTTTATCATTTGTGGGGGCACATGGATTCGAACCAAGGACCTTCTGCTTGTAAGGCAGACGCTCTAAACCAGCTGAGCTATGCCCCCTCTCACTACCATTATTTCAAAAATCGGTCTGTAAACATACTACACTTAACCAATATTTTCAATTAATTTTATTAAAAAGTTTCCGGGATTTCGGGATAAAATATCAGGCTAGGATTATAAGTGAGCGGATGACGGGGATCGAACCCGCGACATTCAGCTTGGGAAGCTGACACTCTACCAACTGAGTTACATCCGCATTTTTTACTTCTATTTACAACTCAAACTTAGTTAGCAGTTATGATTAATTCAATAGAAATTTGTAAACTTGTTTATCTTGTTATTACAGCTTATGAATAAGAAAAATCAAAAAATCCTACATCTGTCAATTATCGTCTTCGTCTTGATATTAAGCTTCTTTGCTTGGAATACGTTTATCATTTATCCGATAAAATTATTTGTTGTTTTACTTCATGAAATGAGTCACGGCTTAGTTGCGGTTTTAACGGGAGGCAAGATAATTTCTATCGAACTGAATAAATATTTAGGTGGATTAACTACTACCGAAGGCGGAAATATTTTACTAATCGCTTCAGCAGGTTATTTGGGAAGTATCGGAATCGGTGCGTTGTTGTTCATTTCTTCATTTGATAAAAAAGTTTCGACTTGGTTTAATACAGCACTTGCAGTATTATTGATAATCTTTGCCGCGAATTTTCTAGTTGATTTGTTGAGTCAAATTACCGCTTTGATTGCCGCAGTTCTATTGGTTATCTCCCCGCGATATTTCAATACTTTGGTTAATCAAATTATAATACAGAGTTTGGGATTGGTTAGTGCGTTTTATGTATTAATTGACATAAAAGAAGACCTATTAAGCGGAGGTAACTATCAAAACGATGCGGTCATATTAGAAAATATTACCTCTGTTTCATCTACTATTATTGGAATTACCTGGCTTGTAATCTCAGCAATAGTAATTTTCTTTCTCTTAAAGAAATTGATTTATGCTAAATAATTTTGTTTTCGGTTTTCGGATCTTTAACCCGCGATAAAATTATTAATCCGATTATAAAGAAAACGGCTATGGACAGAATTGCTGCTCGTTGACTTCCGGTTGTAAAACTAATAATTCCGAATACTAACGGACCTAAAATAGCCGAACTTTTTCCGAAGAAAGAATAGAAACCGAAAAATTCAGTTTTGCGATCAGGCGGTGTCAATTTGGACATTAGACTTCTGCTTGTAGATTGAGTTGCGCCCATTACACTCCCGGCTAACAAACCTACAAAGTAAAATGAGTCTTTTTGTATTTTCACAACATCATAATCAAATTCTGAGGCTATAAATTTTACAAGATAGGTATCGGGAGAACTTGTCATAAAAGCAATAATAATTGTAAATACCCAAATCAGTAACGAAAGAACAATAGATTTTTTTTGCCCGAAAGAATCTGCCATAATTCCGAAAGAAACAGAGCCTAATATTGCCGTAGTTTGAACAATTATAAAAAATATTATTAATTCACTCATCGTGAATCCGAGTGTTGTGCTTGCATAATTACCGGAGAAATAGATTACCGTATTCACACCTTCGATATAAAAAAAGTAAGCAAGTAAAAATATTGCGAGATTCTTATAACTTCTTAGATGAGTAATAGTATTGAATACTCTTTTAAATCCAATTACAGCAAATGATTCTGTCCGAATAACATCCTTTCGCGAGTCTTTCAAAAAGACGAAAAGAGGAATTGCAAATACAAGAAAGAATAATGCGGAAACAGGGAACGTCTCCCGGATCATTTCATTTTTAATAAACGGGAAAGCTATTGCGAGAGATGCTAATGACCCGATATATCCCATAGCAAAACCATAACCGCTAACTCTTCCGTAATTTTTAGGAATTGTAATTTCAGGCAAAAATGCATCGTAAAAGACAAGACCCGCTTCAAAACCAATGTTCGCCATAATAAATAATAGAAGCGCCCAAAATATGTTTCCTTCACCAACAAAATAAAGTAAAGCGGTTGAGATAATACACATCAGCGTAAAGAAAAGAAGGAAACGTTTTTTGCCTGCGGAATAATCTGCTATTGCCCCAAGTATAGGAGAAATTATTGCAACAATTAACATTGAAGTAGATGTACCGATACTCCAATAAAGGTCTCCAATCGGTTCACCTGATGCGACAGTTTCTTTGAAGTAAACAGCAAACAAAAAAGTAACAACAACAATGGAATAAGAAGTGTTAGCGAAATCGAAGAGGGCCCATACAAAAATTTTGAATTTGCTTTCAGGAGTTTTTCGTGATTGTCTGGTCAATCAATCCCCTTCCCGTTTTATTTAATTTACCGCTGTTTTTTAAGTCAGTTAAAATTGCGTCAAGTATTCCGTTGATAAATTTTCCGCTATTTGAAGTGCTGTAATCTTTAGCAATTTCAATCACTTCATTAATAGAAACTTTTGGGGGAATATCGGGGAAGAAAAATATTTCGGCAATTCCTATTCTTAACAATAATCTATCGATCAAAGCAATTCGGTCCATTTCCCAATTGTTTACTCTTTCGGCTATTCTATTATCCAAATCATTACGATTAGCAATAACCGCATTAACAATTTTTTCAGTGAACTCTCTATCCTTCTTACCTGGAATATCCGAAAGGATCCCGTCAATAAGATATTGAAGTCCCTCACCATTCATCTCATAAGCATAAAGAACTTGCAGGCTTTTTTCTCGTAAAATTCTTCTTATAGTTTTCTTTTCTGGCATTTGAATAATCTATCAATAACTTTTAGAACAAAATGTAAATTGAATAAAAAATAAATCAAAGATCATCGAAAGTAGTAACATAAATTTAACAAGTGGGGAACTAAAAAGTCCCCCATTAATTACATAGTTGAAAGTTCACCTAATCTACCAGAGAATGTAGAATAACCTGAGTAAATTTTTCTAATACCACCGATATTTCTTAATCTTTCTTCTGCAAGTTTGTTGGAAGCAACATGAGTAGGAATATTCTGTTCTTTAGAAATAGTAAGAACTTTCTTCACAATTTCATAAATGCCTTCAGCTTGCTTCATTGCACGGTCTTGGCGGTATCCTTCCAACTCATTTGATACGTTAATTAATCCGCCGGAATTTATCACATAATCCGGAGCATAAAGAATGCCTTTATCCATCAGCATTTGACCGTGCTTATTTTCATCTTTTAATTGGTTATTAGCACCACCGGCAATGATTTCAAACTTAAATCTCGGCAGAGTATCATCGTTAATAATTCCTCCTAGTGCGGTTGGAGAAAAGATTTCGGCATCAACATCATAAATTTCCTCGGGTTTGACTACGTATGCTTTCACGGTTTCTAAAATACGTTTAACTTTTTCGTCAATAATATCGGTGATATAAAGTTCTGCACCTTCGCTATAAAGATGTTCACATAAATACCTCGCAACTTGACCGGCACCTTGAATAGCAATTTTTCTACCTCTTAAAGAATCGTTTCCCCATTTTTCTTTAGCACAAGCTTTCATACCGACATAAACACCATAAGCAGTAACCGGTGAAGGATCACCCGAACCACCAAGTGCTTTCGAGATACCGGTAACATATTTAGTCTCCATTCTTACATATTCCATATCTCTAACATCGGTGCCGACATCCTCGGCAGTGATATACCTGCCGGCTAACCCGTCAACAAACTTTCCGAAGGTTCGGAAAAGTAATTCAGTTTTTTGAGTTCTTGAATCACCAATAATTACAGCTTTTCCGCCGCCAAGATTTAATCCGGCAACTGCCGCTTTGTAAGTCATTCCTCTTGATAATCTTAAAACATCGTTTAAAGCTTCATCTGAAGTCGCATAATTCCACATTCTTGTACCGCCGAGCGCAGGGCCTAAAGTAGTGTCGTGGACCGCAATAATTGCTCTCAACCCGGATTCGGCATTTGAACAGTAAACTACCTGTTCATGATCGTTTTTTTCCATCATTTCGAAAATTTGCATATTTAACTCCCTAGTTTATTCCCTAAATACCAAATAGCCAGAAAAGAACCAAAGCTATACTTTCTCTTAACCGGTAATATAATAATTTTTCAAGATTTTGATTATAATCAGAAGCGTATCCGACAGCTTTGATATTAAAAAAAGTACTCATTTCGAGTGCTCTCGGGAGATGAAAATTATCTGAAATTATCACCAATTCAGCAGATTCTTTCCCACTAAAAAATTTATTTCTTGTAAATTCGATTTGCTCTGCGGTAGTTGAAGATTCCTCTTCAATAAGAACACGTACACCGGTATGACCTAATGACTTAAAATACTCACTAGCAACTTTAGCTTCAGATAATTCGCCGGGGGCATTTCCACCAGTAAATTGTACAGTTTTAACCCGGTTTATTTGACTTAATTTATAAACTTTTTTAATACGTCCTTCGAAGATTGGGCTAGGTTTGTTATTACTCCAAACTGCAGCTCCTAATACGACAGCTACATCAAATTGCTGATTAATATTCTGCTCTTTAATTTTATAGTCTTTGGAGGAAATAAAATAATATGTAAATATCAGAGTCAAAGAAATTGCAAAAATAGAACCGCTAAAGGCTTTAACATGACCACCGCTTTGTCCACCTAAGAAACTGCTCCAAATGTATGATAATAAATAGTAGTGTACGAATAAATTAATTATAAAGATGCCGGACAGATAAAACTTTCTCGAGGGAACACCAAGCAGGAAAGAATTTAATGCTTCAAACTCTACATTAGAAATAACATATCCAATTAGATAAGAGGATAATGAAAGAATCATAGTAAATAGAATTACAGAAAATACTTTATTATCGTAACCTCCGCCAAAAATGTATAAGAGTATAGCTCCTAAAATCAATAATGATGATAAAAGAAAATTAAAAATATTACCTAGATAACCGAAGTTAATTTCTGTTATAGGAATTTCATATAACGAGTACTTAAATGCAATTTGAAGCAATAAATTAGCTGTTAATAAAAACAGCACTATAACAAATCGTAATATGTTAGATGAGTCATTCAAAAGAATTATCCATTATTATTAGGAAATAATGCAACGTTAATATTTTTACCGTAAGTGTATACTTT
>DSBF01000271.1 GCA_011049495.1 Ignavibacteria bacterium | reverse complement strand
ATCAATATTCAATATTTTACCGTGTGCAATCGGTGAATCATAAACCGCTGCATACAAAGTTCCTTCGGGAACAATCATATCATCAACAAATATCGATTCACCTTTAACGTGTTTTAATGTATCGCTCGATTTCATACTAACTCATTTTCAAATATTTTTTGCGGGAATAATTTCAGGAAATGAGATTTAATTAATTGATTTAATAATAATCTTTTATACTCGGCACTTCCTCGCACATCACTTATAGGTGAAATTTCAGATTGAGTTATTTGTAATGCTTCGTCAATTATATCGATACTGATTTTTTTCCCTTTCAAGTAATTATTTGTTTGAACAAGCAGTTTAGGTATTGGAGCAACTCCCCCGGCTGAAATTGATGCGGAAATAATTTTATCATTATCAACTTCGATTAGGATTGCACTGTTTACACTTGCTATATCAAGGTAAGTTCGTTTTGAAACTTTCTCAAAATTGAAGTAAAATTTTTTCGGCGGAATATGAAATGAAACTTCTTTGATAAACTCTATTTTTTGTTTGTTTAGTTTTTTGTAATCAAGGTAAAACTCTTTTAGCGGTAAGTTTCTTTCTTGCTCTCCGTCACTTAACGTTAAATTAGCATTTAAAGAAAGAAGTATGATAGTTATATCACCAATAGGAGAGGCATTTGATAAATTACCGCCGACTGTTGCTACATTACGTACCGGAAGTGATGCAATTAAGTCTACATCGTTTTTAAGTGATGGGAAAAATTTATTGAGAATCTCGGATTGTTTAATTTCTTCGAAAGTAGTTCCGCTCCCTATTTTAATTATGCTGTTACTTTCACGAATGTAATTTAATTTACGTTCGGTTATTAAGTAAACTTCTTCTTCGAGTAAATCATCAGGTTTCTGTACAAACAAATCAGAACCGCCGCCGATAAATATTGCAGATTTATCCGGTATGGTTTCTTGTGGCAATGATAAGTTTATTAGTCTCTTTTTTATTTCTTTGAAGTATTCCGGGATAATATTCTGTTGAATTAAATAATCAATTTTGTCTAATTCATTTTTAGTCTGTAATTCTTTAATAACCGTATCCATTGCTCTTTCAATTGAATGATAGCCCGTACACCGGCAGATATTTCCTGCTATCGAATTTATTGCATCATCTAAATTATACTTTTCATTATTGAGGAGATAACAAGTGAATGAGATTATAAATCCCGGAGTACAAAATCCGCATTGCGAAGCATTTTCATCAACAAATGCCTTTTGATGAAGTAAAAGTTCTTGTTTATTAATCCCTTCAATCGTGACAATATGTTTACCGTTGCAGTTACCAATCGGGTAGATACAAGAAGTGATAGTTTTATAATTTAGTTTATTATCAATTACTTCGCCAAATAGAACAGCACAAGCTCCGCAGTCACCTTCTTTACAGACCTCTTTAGTTCCGGTAAGGTGTTTCTCTTTCCGAATGTAATCCAACAAAGGAAGAGAAGGATTTACTTTTATATTTATCTCAACATCATTTAAAATGAATGATAAATTTTTTGTGTTCACTTTTCACTCATTAAGCTGTTTTTATAAAATTACCGAAATTAAAAGATAAATGAAACTGCAGAATGGTGAATGAATTATTACTTTTAATGAATAACTTTAAATGTAACCGCAAGCTTCAGCTTGCGTGATTGTGTAGCTGGTGATCACAAAAAATAGTTGATCACAAACTGTTCTAAATATCGTGATATATACTTACGTTGACTGGAAGTCGGCGATTACATTTTTTACATATGAATTAATAATTTATGAATTATAATAAAATCATTTCCTTTATGCATCAAAACATAAAATCATTATCGTTACGCATTAATTTTCTGAACGGATTCAGCTAAATAAAACGGATTTTTATGGAGAAAAAGAAAAAAGAATCAAACTCGCTCTTTAACAAATTTTTGAACTTAACAGAAAAAGCCGGAAACGCCTTACCTCACCCCGGTACGCTCTTCGGATTATTTGCATTATCTATTATAATACTCTCTGCAGTTGCAGCCTCATTGGGTTGGGAAGCTATTCATCCCGGTACAGGTGAAACTATAATACCTGTCAACTTGATGACCGAAGATGGGCTAAACAGAATTTTACTTGAGATGGTAGATAACTTTACAAGTTTTGCTCCGCTCGGTATCGTTCTCGTTGCAATGCTTGGTATTGGAGTTGCAGAAGGAAGCGGTTTAATAGCAACAATAATTAGACTGCTTGTATTATCGGCACCAAATCGATTATTAACCTTCATATTAGTTTTTTCAGGAGTAATATCCAACACAGCAAGCGATATAGGTTACGTACTTTTAATTCCATTAGCAGGTATAATTTTCGGTGCTGTTCATAGACATCCCATAGCGGGAATGGCAGCAGCATTTTCCGGTGTCTCAGGAGGTTTCAGCGCTAATTTATTATTAGGAACTATTGATCCTTTGTTAGCCGGACTTTCTGAAGAGGCTGCACAGATTATTGATCCGAATTATTTGGTTAATCCTACAGCTAACTATTACTTTATGTTTGTCTCTACTTTTATTATTGCTTTTGCCGGCACATGGGTAACCGAGAAAATTGTCGAACCGAGATTAGGAAAATATGAAGGAGATGTTCAACCGGAAAAAATTGAAAAACTTGGCACCAATGAAAAAAGAGGATTGAAATATAGTTTAATCACTTTTGTATTCATTACAATTATTGTTCTTATCGGTATCATTCCCGAAGACGGATTTTTAAGAGGCAGCGACGGAGGAATGTTAACATCGCCATTAATAAAAGGTGTTGTTGCTATTTTGTTTATTGTTGCCGGACTAATGGGAATCGCATACGGTGTTGGTGTCGGTAAATTTAAAAATGATACCGATGTAATCAACAGTATGAGTTCTGCTACAAAAACTCTTAGTTTATACATTGTAATTGTTTTCTTTGCCGCACAGTTTGTTGCTTACTTTAAATGGACTAATCTCGGGGTAATCTTTGCGGTAAAAGGTGCGGATTTAATTGCATCTTCCGGCTTAGGTATTATTCCGCTTATGTTAATGTTTATAATTTTATCAGCAATGATAAATATGCTTATGGGAAGCGCATCGGCTAAGTGGGCTTTAATGGCACCAATATTTGTCCCGATGTTTATGCTTTTAGGATACTCACCTGAATTAACTCAAGTTGTTTACAGAATCGGTGACAGCATTACAAACATTATTTCACCAATGATGAGTTTCTTTGCTTTAATTATTGCCTACTTTCAGAAGTATGATAGTAAAGCAGGTATCGGAACAATAATCTCGACAATGCTGCCATACACAATAATATTTTTTATTGCTTGGGCTATTTTGCTTGTTATTTGGCTTGGATTTGGTTTACCGTTAGGACCGGATGCAGGTCTTTATTATAACATTTAGGATGTAAATAATTATTCAACAGTTCCCCGGAATATCGAAATTCCGGGGATATAATTAATAGTTATATTCTTCTTGTTCCACAAATTCTGCTTCGGTTATATTAAATTTACTTAATGATACTTTCAATTCGCTCGAAGAATCCGAGAGTTTTTTAACAGAATCTTTTATTTGGCTTATGTGAAGACTGTAATCCTCGGTTACCAATCTTATCTCTTCTACATTTTTAGAAATAGCCGCGCTGGTTGTACTCTGCTCTTCATTGGCGGCAGCCAAATGTTTTATAGTATAAGAAACTTCATCGGCACTCTTTATTATTTCCGTTAGAGCATTGCTAGCTTCATTTGCTAATTTTTTACCGTTTTCAACTTCTTCGGTTCCTTGGTTAATTACAAGTACGGCTTCGGATGTATCTTTTTGAATTTTACCCAGCATATTTTCAATTTCTTCAGTAGCATTAGTAGTACGTTCGGCAAGCTTACGAACTTCATCAGCAACAACTGCAAAACCTCTTCCCTGCTCTCCGGCTCTTGCAGCTTCTATTGCTGCGTTAAGTGCAAGCAGATTGGTTTGATCTGCAATCTCATTAATCACTTGAATAATTTCACCAATTTTATTGGTGTTATTTGCAAGTTCGTGAATTGTTTTTTCGGATTTGAAGACAACATCTGCAATACGCTGAATACCTTTAATGGTTTCACCGACAACATTTCCGCCTTCTTGTGCTTTGTTACCGGCTTGATCTGCAAGTTGGGATGTAGTAACTGCACTCTTACTGTTATCCTGTATAGTAGTAGCCATTTCTTCAATAGCAGATGCCACTTCATACGTCTGAGTTTTTTGTCTTTCGGCACCGCTGACAAGTTCTTCCGTACCGTTATATATATTTGTCGTCATCACTTCAAGCTGGTGCGAATTATTAATTACTTTATAAAGAATATCATTAAGTGAATCAACAACTTTATTAATATTATCCTTAATCAGTTGATAATCACCTTGATAATCTTGTTCCATCTTCATAGTTAAATTACCACGTGCAATTTCGGTTAAAACAACTGTAGCTTCTCTGATCGGTCTTATCATTGAATCAAGTATGGAGTTTATGCCGATTATAAATTTCTGCCAATCTCCGTTAAATTTATTGACTTCACCTTTGAGTGATAGATCGCCGACTTTGTTTGCTTCCACAAGTTTGTCTGCTTCTCTTAACAAACTTTGCAGAATATCAATTTGTTTGTTTATTGCAAACGAGAGTTCATCATTTTCAGAAGCAGGAACGACTTTTTCCAATTTGCCTTCCGCAACATTCTTAACGGCATTAATTTTTTCGAGCTGTTTCTCTTTCATAACATTCATCAAATCGGCTAATTCACCAAATTCATCTTTTCTATCGAGATTGAGTTCCAAATTATAATTCCCGTCGGAGAATTGCTTAACAACCTCTTTCAATTCGTTCATGGGTTTGGAAATTGTCGGCGCAATAACGAATACTGCAATTAAGAAAAATATAGTGCCTACTATCATTCCAATTAAAGTTGATGTTCGGGATATACTGATTTGCTCTGTCATTTCAATATTCAGCGAGTCTGACTTTTTGTTAAGTTCGTCGACTATCGAGTCAAACTTTGCGACAAGAATATCACCGACTTCTTTACCTGAAGTAGAGGCAATTACAGCCGCCATATCAAACATTTGTGATGCACTGGCACTTATTATTCCATCGGCAACCAATCCTTTATAATTCAACCAAATTGAATTTATTTCTTCAAGTGAGTTATAAACAATTTCGTTATTCAGCTCTTTTTCAGTTAATTCTAAAATTGAGTTGTCAAAATTTTCGCTATAACCGCGGTAGATACCGACATTTTTTGTAAAATCATCGGCAAATTCTGGAATCGAAAACTGCAGCAGTACGAATTGCATCTTTTGGAATTCGGTATACATTCCCTTCACAACAACCATTGGCTCCATATAATCGGAAAAGATATCTTCTTTAGTCTTCTCGAATTGTGAAATGCGTAAAAAATCATTAACGGCAACGAATGTAGCAACCGCTGCGATAAGAAAAAATCCTATTTGAATTTTTCTAACGAACTTAATGTTGTTTAATTTTTTGAACATTTTTCTTCTCTATTGAAGTTGGAAATTAATTGGTAAGGATAATTTAACTTTTACAGCTTGTCCTTT
Organism: Ignavibacteria bacterium; assembly: GCA_011049495.1. GTDB lineage: Bacteria > Bacteroidota > Ignavibacteria > Ignavibacteriales > Melioribacteraceae > SURF-28. Next base: position 386 of record DSBF01000271.1, on the reverse strand, counting down.
ATTTTTACCGGGTATAAATTTTGTCTTTTTGATTGCTTCAACAGCCGCTTCATCGCAGCCGCCTCCAATACCTTTAATTACTTGCACATCATTTACATTCCCGGATTCATCGATAAACGCCATAACATATACTCGTCCGGAGATACCAGCTTTTCTAGCAATATCAGGATATCTTATTGTTTTATATAAAGACGGCAACCCTCCTTCAACTTCGGGCATTTCCTCTGCAAATGCTAAGTAACCGTCATCCTGATTTATTCCTTGATCTGCGGTTAAGTTTACATTTAATAGAAATCCAAAAATCAAGATTAACGGTAATAATAAAATTAAACTCCTATTCGATTTTAGGATCATTTTTTTCCTCCAATATAGTTTTATAATTATTT
>DSBF01000445.1 GCA_011049495.1 Ignavibacteria bacterium | reverse complement strand
TGATATTGATGCAACTATTATTGTAATGAATTTACCCATACTTAACAATGATTGGGATAGAGCAGTATTGATGGATAATAATTCTTTTGTCATTGATTCACTAACATATCAAAGTTCATGGGGTGGTACGGGAGGTAGATCACTCGAAAGAATTGATTATGATTCTCTAAGTCACAACCCGAATAATTGGGGAACTGCTGTTACTCCCGATAGAGCAACTCCCGGTAAAATTAATTCCCTCGCACCCAAAGATCATGATCTTGCAATTACCGAAATCAGCATTACTCCTTATCCGCCTATTGAAAACGAAGAACTTACTGCTCATTTGTATATAGAGAATTTAGGAAGATTAAATGCACTTTCTTTTACCGTTAATCTTTACAATGACACAAACTTTGATGGAATACCGCAACAAAATGAATTATTAGAATCACTCGATCATGTAAGTCTAACAAGTGGAAATTCTATTGTTGAATCAATTAATTTAGGTTCATTCCCGTCAATGAATTTGCAGCTGATCGGAGAAATAATTTATAACGAAGACGAAGATATTTCAAACAACAAATTAATTTTTGACTTTGTAGTATTTCCCCCGCCCCCTGATTACAATGATATTGTAATAAACGAAATTATGTATGCCCCGCTTTCCGGTTCCGGCGAACCGGAATGGGTTGAAATCTATAACCGCTCTGAAAATACTTACTTACTCACAAACTGGAAATTTGCCGATGCCAGCGGGTCCGCTACAATAACAAATGAATTCATTACTATTGATCCGTTAGAATATATTGTTTTGGCAAAGGATTCCTCAATTCTGAATTTTTATAATATTGATGTAAAAATTATTGTGATGAATTTACCCGTTCTTAATAACACGGGAGATGATGTAATACTTTTAAACGAATATTCAATTGTGATAGATTCATTAAGATACAGCAGTTCATGGGGTGGAGCAACCGGAAGATCGCTTGAAAGAATTGATGTATTTGGTGAAAGCACTTCGCAAAATAATTGGGCACAATCAATAAGTTCTGCTGGAGCAACACCCGGTAAAGAAAACTCTGTAGTCCCCCGTGAATTTGATTTGGCAATCACCCACTTTAATTCCGTTAACTCGTTCTTACTACTAGATGAACCTTCCGTATTCAATGTACGAATAAGAAATAATGGTGCAAGTAATATAAGCGGCGGATCACTGAATATTTATTTCGATATAAATAATGATTCTTTGTTCACAGAAGAAGAACTTATCGAGAGTTTTACAGGGTTATCCATTGAAACAGGTCAAGAAATCACGGAGCAGTTTTCATATACTTTTAATTCGGTTGGAACTGTAGGTTTACTGGCTGCGGTTAATCACCCAAGTGATAATTATCAACCGAATGACTCGGTTTATTTATATAAAGAAGTTGTTAAACCACATGTAAACAGAGGTGAGATTGTTATTAATGAATTTATGTATGCTCCAACGGCTCCTTATCCCGAATGGATTGAATTATACAATACTTCGTCGACTGCATTCCAATTAAGAGATTTTCAGATTGCCGACTTAAATGATACGGTTGTAATAAGCAACCAGAACATTTTGCTTCCTGCAAATTCGTACATCGTAATTGCCCGCGACAGCATTATCACAATGCTATATGATATTCCTTCGCAAGTTATAATAAGATCTTTCCCGGCATTAAATAATTCCGGTGACAGAATAATGCTGCTTGATAACTACGATAGAGTTATTGATTCTTTGAATTACACTTCACAATGGGGAGGAACAAATGGTCGTTCTTTAGAAAGAATTAATCCTTTCGGAAGTTCAACGGAATCATCAAACTGGATAACCTCTACCGATCCAAGCAACGGAACACCCGGTAAAATTAATTCTGTTGCACCAAAAGATTTTGATGTAGCTATTAAAGAGTTCTATAGCGACCCCGAACAACCGGTAGCCGGTGAAACTGTAATGTTGTTTGTTGATTTAATCAATGACGGACTTAATACAGCTTCCTTCGATTTGAAACTTTTCGAATCAAATTCCTCAAGTGAAAAAGGCAACTTCTTGGAAGCAATTAATATTGAGAATTTAGCCCCGGGAGAAACCCGTACTGTAAAATTCAACTACCAGATTGAGTCATTTATTGAAGATAAATTTTTTATTGCCGAAGCCGATTATCCTGATGATCAGAATATTTCAAATAATTCATCTCTCTTGTTTATTTCGTCAACTGTCGCACCGTTATCATTAATCATAAATGAAATAATGTATGCACCTGAAGGCGATGAACCAGAATGGATAGAACTTTATAATAATTCTGAGAATGCTATTAACCTTAAAGATTGGATGGTTTCCGATGTAATTTCAACTCCTTCAGTAACAACAATTACAAGAGATAATGTTTACGTTGACCCGGGGAAATTTGTGGTTCTATCTAAAGACTCAGGCATTTACAATTTTTACCCTAACTTAAAAGAAGGTGTTATACTCGTTAATTTTGCTATTCTTAATAATACCGAAGACGGCGTTGTAATTTACGACAGATTCGGCAATACAATAGATTCGGTTTTTTATAACAATCAATTTTCAAGAAGAGCAGGTCATTCTATTGAACGTTTGGATTATGACGGACTTTCTAATTCACCTTCAAATTGGAATTATTCTATTGCTCCCGAAAGAGGAACTCCCGGATTTATAAACAGCCGTGTTCCCAAAAATTATGACCTGGTTATGGAAGATATTTTCACAACACCTCAATTCCCTGAACTTGGGGAACAAATAACTATCTCAATGTACATTAAAAATGCAGGTATATTTGATGTATCGGATTACACAGTAATTTTTGAAGCTGACTTCGGTGTTTATGAAGAATTTCAAGGACAATTCCTTCAGTCCGGGGATACTGATTTAATTATAGTTTCTTCCAATTACCAGATGCAGGAAAGTTTTACTGCAACTGCGACAATTAACTTTTCGTTGGATGAGAATCTTGCGAACAATACATTAACAAAAACGTTTTATTCCGGTTATTCAACATCTTCCGTGTTAATAAATGAGGTTCTTTACGCACCAACAAGCGATGGCACCGAATGGGTTGAGCTTATTAATGCATCAACGAATGATATCAATATTAAAGATTGGAGAATCGCTGAAGGGAGTACCTATAATTCTCCCCGCTTAATTACAAATGAAGATATGATTGTAAAACCGGGCGAGTATATAATAATAGCGGATGATACATCAGGTGGTAGATTTAGCGCTCAACCGGGTGTTCATCTATTCCAATTAGATTTTGGAATACTTAATACTACTGAAGATATAATTACAATTTTCGATTTTAGAGGAGCATTGATTGACAGCTTGAAATACTTCTCTTCATGGGGTGCAACTACAGGAATTTCGTTAGAAAGACTTTCACTTGATTCGCCAACAAACGATAGGTGGAATTGGCTGCCCTCTATTACGTTGGAAGGTTCAACCCCCGGCACAGTAAATTCTACAATAAATATTAAACAGCTTGATGAAGATCAAAAAGTTGTTATTAACGAAATTATGTTTAACCCAGAAACCGATAATTCCGAGTTTATAGAATTTTTTAATACATCCGATGAATATATTGAAATAGCTAACTGGGTTGTTGAAGATGCTGCGAGAAACAGAACTAATCTAACCAGAACAAGTTATGTAGTTAACCCCAAATCATATTTTGTGGTTGCTGCCGATTCATCAATACTTTTCAATTATCCTGAGCTAAGCAATTTTAATCAGCTAATAATCGCAAATAGAAATCTCAGCTTAAATAATTCTGATGACTTAATAATATTAACAGATGCATTCGGAGAAACCGTAGATTCTGTTTATTACTATAATGATTGGCATAATTCAAGATTGGTTACAACCCGGAATAAAAGTCTTGAGCGAATCAACCCGTTCATTAACGGGAATGATGATAATAATTGGTCTACTTCTACCGATGCGATGGGTGCTACGCCGGGCAAAGAGAATTCTATCTATATTGAAAATAAATCTTCAAATAAAACAATTTTTGTGACTCCAAATCCGTTTTCACCGGATGGTGACGGATACGAAGATTTTACAATTATTAATTATAAATTGCCGCACGAAATTAGTTCAATGCAAATCAAGGTTTTCGACAGTAAAGGAAGAAAAGTAAGAACCATTAACGAAGCTAATTTATTTGGAAAGGAAGGATCGATAATTTTTGACGGTTATAGTGATGACAGGCAGCCGTTGAAAATGGGAATTTATGTATTATTGATAGAAGCAGTAAATAGTTCTTCAGGCACAATTGATACATTTAAAGAAGTTGTTGTAGTGGCAAGAAAATTATAAGTAGTTATTCTTGTCAATTTTTATTGTATAGCTTAATTTGGTAACTATTAAAAAAATTCTTAGCGAGGAAATATGGAAAATAATTTTAAAGACGAACTTGATATTCTTAATGATGTCTATTCCGAATTGATTGATGCAATTGAGAACAAACCCGAAGTACAAGATTACGAGAAATCTAGAATCTATACCGAGAATTTAATTTCATACCTAAATAAGTGGGTTGTTGATGTAAAAAACGTTCGGAATTTACTTGAAAAACGAGAGCCAATTAAAGACATAACCGCGGATAATAGACCGGCATAATTATGAATCCGATAAACGAAAGAATCAAAAAGTTTATTTCATTAAAGAATATTGCCGTCGCCGGAGTTTCAAGAAATCCTGCGACAGAGACAGGTAATATCATTTACAAAAAATTTAAGGATAACGGTTATAATGTTTTTGCTGTTAATCCAAATGCAATTGAAATTGAGGGTGATAAATGTTATCCGAATTTAAAATCGATTCCATCACCCGTTGACGGAGTTTTCATAAACACTTCGCCTTCGGTTACAATGAATGTTTTGAAAGATTGCAAGGAAGCCGGAATTAAATATGCATGGATCCACAGCTCAATTGGTAACGGAAGTTATAATAGCGAGGCTGAAAAATACTGTGAAGAAAACGGTATTGAATTAATTCCGCGCGGATGCCCAATGATGTATGTAGGCAAAGTTGATTTCCCGCATAAATGTTTGAAGGGAGTACTAAAACTTACTGGTAAACTTCCGTTTGGTTTGTAAATCATGAAAAGTCAATATTTATCAATGCTTCCAACCTGGCGAGAATATTTATCCGAGAAACGAAACGTTTATAATTTTATTATCACCTTTATTATTCTGATTCCCGTTTTAATTTTCCTTCCTATGTTTCTTACATATATTGAAACTCGTGATGGGTTTGCGTTCACAGACCCATTGCTTACTTTATTTGCGCCGATTGATCTTACATGGTGGGCTTTTTCATTTATTTATATCGGTTTATTTACTGCAATAATTCATCTTGTCTATCATCCCAAATATTTTTTGTTTGCATTAAAAGTATATACTTTCACAGCAATTTTTAGAATTATCGGGATGTATTTTCTTCCACTGGAAGCTCCGGAAAATATTATTCCCTTGAACGATCCTTTTGTACAATTTTGGGGAACCGGCGAAATATTAACGAAGGATCTCTTTTTTTCCGGACATACTTCTACAATGTTTATTTTTTTTCTGACTGCTCAAAATAAGATATTGAAAAATTTGTTTCTATCAGCAACTATTGCAATAGCTTTGTGCGTAATTTTTCAGCATGTTCATTATACTATTGATGTGTTTGCCGCACCTTTTTTTGCTTATACATCATTTAAAATTGCCGAACTGATTGAAAATAAATTTAACTGGTAATTAGGTTGTTATGGAATTTTTCAATCCTTATTTTTGTTTAGCCTATAAGTAACGAAAGAATTGAAGGAATTATTATGATTACTGAGGCAGTTTATTATCATTATAAGAGAAGAAGAACCGGACCTCGTTGGAATATCAAACAATTTTTACATTAACGTTGCACGTTTATTGAAATTGTTGGAAAAAATTAAGGAGGAATTTCCTAAACAAAAAGTAATCGTT
>DSBF01000503.1 GCA_011049495.1 Ignavibacteria bacterium | reverse complement strand
CCATAATATCTCTATGGACAATTTATCGGACAATATTCCAAAAATAGTAAAAGATATATTGGCATTGAAAGATAGCTTTAATGAGCACAATCTTGAAAAAGAGTTTGATGCACTAAGATATGAGCTTTTTAGCTACCAAAAACTTTTTTACAATGAAGGCATTGTAAGCTCGCTGGATGAAGGAAAAAGAGCCAAAGAGAGCTTGAAGCAGAAGAGTGATGAATGTTTAATTTTGAATGATGAATTAAATAGAACAAAAGAATCCTTACATGTAAAGAGCGAAGAGTTAAACCAAACAAAGCAAGCCTTACATGTAAAGACACAAGAAGCCCAAGAAACCAAACACGCCTTACATGTAAAGAGTGAAGAGCTAAGTCAAACAGAACAGAGCTTAAATCAGAAGAATGATGAATGTTCAATTTTGAATGATGAATTGCAATCAAAAGAGCAAGAGCTAAGTCAAACAAAACACGCCTTACATGTAAAGAGCGAAGAGTTAAATAGAACAAAGCAAGCCTTACATGTAAAGGGCGAAGAACTATCCAAGCTCCAATCAGAACTAGCAGATATCTACATGAGCAAGAGCTGGCGCATTACCCGCCCACTACGACAAATCATGAGAAAATTGAGAAAATAGCAAAGTGAATTTTGATAGAGGATTTCAAGCCATGCATAAAACAATCACAAGCCACCAGCCCAACCACCACCCCAGTCACCCTGAGCGCCACTCCTGTCACCCTGAGCGCCACTCCCGTCATTCTGAGCGCAGCGAAGAATCCATTATCCATCCAAATGCCACCCATCACCCTAAACAACCCCAAAAAAACCACAAGAAAGCTAAATAAATGATCCAATACCTAAAACACAAAAAATGGAGAAAAATCATCGCCCAAAGCGGCCTATTCGACACCCAATATTATCTCTTTACCTATCCTGATGTACGCAAAGCAGACATTGACCCAATTATGCATTATATTAAACATGGCGCAGCAGAGGGTAGAAATCCTAATAGAGATTTTGATACAAAGTTTTATTTAAATAGCTATGATGATGTTAGAAAATCTGGCTTGAATCCTTTGGTGCATTATGTTTTATATGGACGGGGCGAAGGTCGTAACAACATGGCACTGAAAGAAAATAAGAGTATTTTTAAAAATAAAACAGCAAAAGAAAAAAAATCTTTTGAGCTTCATGATAAAAAATTAAAAAATAAATTTGAACATGATGTTATCACAGATTTTTATGAAGATAAAATATTATTTAATTATGAAGGGGAGATTAAGCCTATTGCTTTTTACCTTCCACAGTTCCATGAAGTTAAAGAAAACAACCTTTGGTGGGAGAAGGGTTTTACGGACTGGACAAGTTGCAAGTATGCATCAAAGTGGTACGATGATCATTTTCAAACAAGGATACCTCATCCAGACATGGGGTATTATAATTTACTTAATACCAATACTCTGCACAAGCAGGCAAGATTGGCTAAGGAATATGGAATTTTCGGATTTTGTTTTTATTATTATTGGTTTAGCGGAAAGATGATTTTGGAGAAGCCTTTAGAATTGTTTTTGTCAGACAAATCTATCAACATAAATTTCTGCCTGTGTTGGGCTAATGAAAATTGGTCAAGACGCTGGGATGGTTCAGACCACGAAATCTTAATGGAACAGAAATATAAAAATGGAGAGGATGTTGAGTTTATTAAAAATATTTCAAAGTATTTAAAAGACAGTAGGTATATTAGGTACGAAGGAAAGCCAATGCTCCTAATATACAGAAAACAGCAATTACCTGACGCTGTTGCCATGACTAAGGCATGGAGGGAATGGTGTAGAGAAAATGGTATTGGTGAAATCTATCTTGTGGCAGTTCAAACCTATCAAGACTATAGCAACCCAACAAAGTTTGGATTTGATGCAGCCGTAGAAATGCCTGCCCATCTACAAAATAAAGAATACAATACTAAATGTAATAATATTAAGACTTATTGCGGATTTAATGGTGTTATAGATTCATACCGTGACTACTACTTTAGCGTTGCAAATAAACGAAAAAGGCACAAGGGTGACTATACGATTTTTAAAAATGCAATATTGAAATTTGATAATGCAGGACGAAAGAGGGACAAATCGCATATATTTACTAATTTTTCTTTTGATATTTTTCAAAAATGGACGATTGATAATATATATTATGCCCGAAAGGAGCTTCCAATAAATAGTAGATTCATTTTTTTTAATGCTTGGAATGAATGGGCTGAAGGAACCTATCTCGAACCAGATACCAAATATGGATATGCAGCTTTAAATTCTATTGGTAGAGCCTTAAAAGAAGTGGAACCGCTTAACTTCAGGAAAAATAAAAATACAAAATATGAAGCGAGTCGCATATTGTTGCTTGATACGCCATATGACCGTGCAGATCAATTATATGTTAAGCCAAAGAGTATAGCAGTACATGCACATGTTTTTTACATTGATTGGTTGGATGAGTTGATTGGCTATTTGAATAATATAGACTATGTTTTTGATTTGTTTATTACATGTATCGATACTGAAGTCAAGAGAGAAGCAAATAGAAAAGTCGCCAAGCTTTTGAAGGTTGATAAGCTACATATTGAAATTGTCCAAAATAGAGGTAGAGATATCGCTCCATTTTTTGTTACATTGAAGGAAAAAATTGTAAATTATGATTTGGTTTGTCACGTGCATAGTAAGAAATCATTTGATAATTGGCGATTGTACTTGCTGGACCGGATAATGGGCTTGGGAGTAAATAGAATTATCAATGAACTATCTAACGATGAATCGGTAGGCATTATTCATCCGCAAACATACCCAGAATTTGTTTCGTTAGAAAATAGTGGGTCGAATAAAAAGCACATGACGGACATATTAGACAGATGCGGTTACCATGTGTTGGATATTGATAATATCAGGTTTCCTGCTGGAACATTTTTTTGGGCAAAGGTAGATGCAATTAAGCCTTTGTTGAATACAGGCTATACGATAGCAGATTTTCCCAGCGAACCATTGCCCAATGATGGTACCTTGGCGCATGGAATAGAGAGGGTTATTGATATTGTCGTGAGCAAACAGAAGTATAAATCTATTTTTACTTTATTAAAAGATGATGTGATTCAATTTCCTAAAAAAAGTTTATCTGAAAGAAATAGCTTTATGCAAACTACAGCTTATACCGAGATCTCTTTTTATAAAAAAATTAATGAAACTAAAAATAACATAGTATATTTTGATATATTTGATACTCTTCTGACTAGGCCATTCTATGAACCTGAAGAGTTATTTAACTATATGTTACCCAGAGTAGAGGCTATAGTGGGTAAAAAAATAAATAATTTTACGAATCAAAGAATATATGCAGACACTTACGCTAGAAGTAAAATAAAAAATAAAGATATAGATATTTCTGACATATATCGCTCACTGGAAAAATTACTTGGTATTACATCGAGTCAGGCTAATCGTATAAAAGCGCTTGAAATTGGTTGCGAATTATCGATGGCGCGCCCAAGAGAGGTGGCATTAGATATGCTAAAATTTGCTAAAACTAAAAAACTAAAAATTGTTCTATTGTCTGACATGTATTTAACTAAAGATGTAATCAAAAAAATGTTAAACAAAGTAGGTATATCTGATTTAATGTATGATGAACTTTTGGTTTCATCTTTCACTGGAATGAGAAAAGATTCGGGAAGTGTTTATAAGTATCTCTTAGAAAAAGAGAGAAGCAAAAAACATTTTGTTATTGGGGATAGTCTCCATTCTGATGTTGTTGTACCATTAAAGAATGGATTTACATCATTTCACTTGCCGTCAAAATCTGATTTGATTAAGAGGTTATTTGTGAAAAATAATCTTTCCATGTTATCTTTTCCCTTAAAAGAGAATGAAATTTCACCTGCAGGTTTGATTGCTGAGCGTCTATTTTGTAAAACAATATCATTCCAGGAAAACTTATTTTCAAATCAGAAAGATATAGGCTATATTTGTTTTGGGCCTCTATTGTACCAATTTATTAAAAAGTCTCATGAAATTGCAGTTGAAATGAATATTGAAAAATTACTCTTTTTAACGAGAGAGGGGGTTGTGTTTAAAAAAGTATATGATTTAATGAAGCCAAGATTAAAAAATCCAATAGATAGTTCTTTGTTGTATGCGTCCAGAGTTATGTCCAACTCATTGCAGTCAGGACGGCCTGATTTTATTGATCAAATAATTGACTCTAATCTTCATTTTGATGGCAGAATTGATGAGTTTTTTTATGGTCGACTCGGATATCAATTAACTGATACAGATAATAAAAAATTAAAAAGTTTACAAATTAATTTAAATACCAAATATTGTCTTCCTAAGGATAGGAATTTAATAGTAAGAGTTTTTAAAACACTGGAATCTTCTATATTGAAAACATTAAACATGCAAAAGAAAATATTTTTGAATTATCTTAGTCACGTGGTTGTAGAAAAATCTGCTGTGCTTGATATAGGTTATTCTGGCACGGTACAAAAAAACATCAATTCTATGATTTCTGCGAAAACTTTTGGTTTGTACATTATGTCCAAAAGTGGACATAATGATACAGATAAAACATGTATGTTTAATCAATATCTAGGCGGTAGCGATAGATTAAAAGAAGTTTTTTTAAAATACTCGATTTATTATGAAGCCTTATTAACAAGTTCTACTCCCCCTATTATTGCGATGGATGAGAATGAGGGTGGTTTTAAACCTAGATACATGAATTGTACATACAGTTCAAAGTATTTAGAGTTATTGAACAATGTGCATGATGGCATATTGGAGTTTATATCGGATGTCATCAATAGATTTGATGAGCTTCCAGATTTTAATTTTGAATCAACTCTTTGGACCTTTAAAGATTTCTTAGATAATCCAAATAGTTTAAGTGACATAAGGTTATTGCTCGATTTGGAAATGGACGATTTATATACTGGCAATAACATGCTAAAGTTTTTTGATGATCCACGTTTTTTTCAAAATCTTAAATTTGCTTTAGAGTCTAAAAATGAAAACTAAACCTAAATTATATCTTCATGCTGGTTGTGGCAAAACAGGAACTACTGCAATCCAAGGTTTTTTATATGATAATAGAAATATATTACTTAACAAAGGATTTCTATATCCAAAGACAGGTTTAGTTGAAGATGGTTCACATCATCAACTGGCAACTATTTTATGCGATATTGATATGCGCAACACTAATAAGTTTAAGATTATTTCAAAGGAATCAATTCTTGAGGAACTGGCTCAAGAAATAAAAGAGCATGAATCTGTTCTAATTAGCTCCGAACTATTTGCGCAACAATGGAGTAAATTATCTGATTTTTTTATTAATATGTGGTCAGAAATATATGTAATTTTTTACATTCGAGATAGATGCGATTTGGCTGAGTCTCTTTATAACCAATGGGTTAAAGAGAGTATAGAGACATGTCCTTATATTGATGAAATACACGATATACCAAAATATTATAACTATACAGATTTTTTAAAAGGGTACTCAAGACTGTTTGGAACTGATCATATAATTGTAAAAAGGTATGGTTCCTTGTATTTTAAGAATGGTTCGATTTATGATGACTTTTTATCCATTTTAGGTATTTTAAGTATTAGTGATTTTAAAATACCTGATAAAAAAGAGAACATTAAATTATCGCTGGAGTCTTTAGAGATTATTAGGCTTATTAACTCACTCAATATTTCAAAAAAAACAAGAGAAAGACTCAAATATTATGCCAAAATTTTTACTACTCAACCAACTTATAGCTTCAATTTAATTAGTGAAAACTTAAGAAATGAAATTGATGAATATTTCGCCGAAGAAGATGAATTCATTTTAAATAACTTTTTTGCAAGCAATGTTTGTTTGTTTGAAAAGAGTAAAATAGAGGAAAACTCAGGGCGTGAAAGTTTGAATAAACATATTTATAGTAGTTATATTGATTTTTTATACGCTAAAGATAAAAATACTATTTTAGAAT
>DSBF01000065.1 GCA_011049495.1 Ignavibacteria bacterium | reverse complement strand
TTGTTTTTTCCTGAAGATTCAATATTACCGGGAAGAGCTTTCATTAATTGAACCGGTACAGCACCTTTGGAAATATTTCCTTCTAAAAGCAGATCAAAATATGTTGATGCAAATGATCTTACTCGCGAATTAATATTCAATGAGTACATTTGAAAATTCGTTTCACTGTTAAGAATAGAAGGGTCACTGAACAGAGCTTCCCCTCCTAAACTTATATTTGATCCGCTTCCGCCGATTCGTCTTCTAAATTTTCCGTCTTCAATATACTTTCTGAAATCGAATTTAAATCCAAACTTAGCCGCATTTGTTTTACTATCGTATATTGATGTGTTTGTTGGATAAGATTTATTTCTATTAAAAAAAGAAAAGTCAGATTTACTGCTCAAACTTCTGTCAGTTCTATTTATAAATCCAAGATTCAAACTAAGAACCGGGAAGATTTCACTTTTATAATCAACGGAAAAACCGCTGGTTCTGTAATAATCTCGAAAATCATATTTGCCGAATAAACTAGTTATTGTTGATGTAAAGGCATTATAATTATCCGATTCATTAAAAAGAATATTAGTTTTATCAAATATTCCGATAGATACGCTTGATGTTCTATACTCATCTAACAAATAAATTAAGTTAATATTCTTTTTTAATCTCTTATCTGAAAAACCATAACTCAAATCTAATGAGCCGTTAAAGCGATCATTAAATAAATTTTGGAATCCGGTAGAAAAATCCGGAGAATGCCCTTCAACATGGTTGAAATGATACAAACCCATTACTCCTTGAACATAGAAATTATCATTCAAGTAGAGCCTATCGGCGAAAAAAGAAAACCTATCCCAAAATGTTGTTTCAATTGATTCGAGACTATCAATTCTTCTATATGCTTCTACTTCATATAAACTTGAGGGGATTGTTTGAATATCTCTCCAATAGGAAGAGTCTTTTTTATCGGCTTCAGGTTGTACTTTGAGTACAAGCATACCAAAATTATTTTTATCTAAAGCCGGATTAATTTCATAGTCATACAATATTGAATTTATTTCGAAACCGAATTTGAATAAGCCCAAATAATTTCCTTCAACAAACAAACGGTAATCGATAGGGACGTAAATGTTATTTTCATAAGGAACAAATTGTTGGAAGATGTTCACATTAGTAAATAACCCGCCGGGATTTGCTGCAGAGTTTAAGTCAATATCAATTTTCAACAGATCGTATGTTTTTGCTGAAATAAATATTCTACCGTAAAAACCCGGATCATTCTCATCAATAGTTGAAAAGTATATTTGAAAAACATTTTTATTGTCTATGGCAAGTGTATCTTCGATATAATAATAGTAATAGTTAAGTGCGTTGTCTGAAATCGGTCCAACTAATTGCCTGCCGAAAAATTGTATATCATCCGAATAAAAATTCTGAATGATTCTTCCACCGGTTAAAATATTGATTGTGGGTGGAAAGTTAGCTGTCTGTTTTCTGGCTATTATTTCTTCTTTATAATAGTTTGGTCTAAGAAAATAACCTTTACTTTGATTTTCTAAAATGCCTGTAATTTTTAAATCTGCCGTGTCTTTTCCAATACCTATTCCAATACTTGTACCCCCGGCGGAAATTTCCTGCGTACTTAAAATCCTACCTTTTGTATAAGCATTGAAAATATATGAAGTCAATATTGCATTACGCTCATGCTTTTTTTTAATAGCTTTTTCAATTATTTCAATTGCCGGATTAACACCCGGGACAACTGTAACTTCTCCCAATTCAATTGCCGAAGGCATTAAAATAAAATTAACATTCAGATCGCTCTGTAAATCAACTCTTAGTGTATCCGAGTTGTAACCAATATAAGAAGCAACCAAAGTATATTCTCCGCTATTCAGTTTTAATATATACTCTCCGTTAAATGTAGCCGCAGTTCCCGTGTTTGTATTAATAGCTCTTATGTTTGCAAAACTTAATGGATTGCCAACAACACCGTCAATTATTATTCCGCGGAGTTCATAAGTTTGTCCAATAATATTTCCCGCAATTAATATAAAGCCGATAATAATTACTCTAAAACACTGCATAATATTTATAAATCCAAATTGAATTTTACTTTATTAACTTTCTTTTTTGCTTTTCTTAAAACAATTACCATTGCATCGGAGTTTTCGGTTTCATCAATTACAATAGGCGGAATGGAGTATAGACTTCCGAAGAACCACGCTTTATCAAACACACCGGATTTTTCTATCAGCAGTTTCATTTCTTGAAGAAGATACCATCTGACTTCGCTTATACTTTTTGTTTCAACAACCGGTGCATTACCATGCTTGATTTTCATTTTGTTTGATACTTGCCAGGTTTGTTTAAGTGAATTATAAGTATCACCCGGAGTACCAAAAGTTATTTTAACAGAAAAATTTCCCTCTTCGGAAACCCATGAATTTGTTTCGTCATCCGGGAAGAAAAACTGCGGATGTGTCCCTTCAATTATATATATTCCGCCGTCTACTAAATTTTTTGAAACTGCTTTTAAGTGATTAACCATATCGTCATTTGTCAAAATATGAGCAATACTTTCCATTAAAGTCGCGGCAAGTATTACCTTTTTATTCAATTTAAAGTCGATCATATTTCCGACAATACCGTTAATCTTCAGACCTTCTTTTCTTGCTTCGTGTAAAGCATACTCTATCATTTCATCCGAAATATCAAGTGCATAAGAGTCCCATCCCCTTTTTGATAATTCACGCGTATGTCTTGCTGGTCCGCATCCGAGTTCAAGAAAACTTCTCTTTTCTAATTTTGTTTTTTTACCTTTCCTAAATTATGTAAGCACCAGATTAAAAAATCACATTCAGTATCAAACTCGCGGTCTGAAAAAGCAATGTCATATGCTTTTGTATTTCTATAAAATTCTTTTGACACTTAAACTCCTAATTATGAAGACTACAAAATGATTTTAATATTATTATGAACTATATTCGGTAAACTTTGGTTGTTAATATACATTTATTATGAAATGGAGAAAAACATGAAAAAAATTATAGTCACCGGTGCAACTGGTTTGATTGGACAAAGTATTGTAAATAAATTAATAAATAGAGGGGACGAAGTTGTTGTCTTCTCTCGTTCGAAAGAAAAAGCAAAAAAAATTTTCCCGGATGCGTTTGAATATGTAACCTGGAATTATGATTTACATGGGGGTTGGGAAAAGTATTTAGAAGGTGCTGATGCCGTAATTCATCTTGCCGGCGAAAATGTTATGGGCGGCAGATGGAATAAATCTCACAAGAAGAAAGTTCTTGAAAGCAGAACAGCAGGAACAAAAAATATTGTGGATGCAATTTGTAATGCAACCCAAAAACCTTCTGTATTCGTATGTGCTTCCGCTGTCGGTTATTACAACAATGCGATTGATTTGGAAGTTGACGAAGATTCTTCCGTCGGAGAAGGATTCCTTTCCGAAGTTGTACAAAAGTGGGAAGAGGAATCGGCTAAAATTGACAGATGTAATGTAAGAAGAGTTAACATCAGAACAGGAATAGTACTTGATAAAAATGACGGGGCTCTTGCAAAAATGTTAACACCGTTTAAATTCTTTATCGGTGGTCCACTGGGTTCTGGTAATCAGTGGATGCCTTGGATTCACATTGAGGATATTTCGGATCTTTTCATTTTTGCTGTTGATAATGATATTAATGGGATACTAAATGGTGTTTCACCAAATCCTGTTAAGATGAATGATTTTGCGAAAATTTTAGGAAGAACACTTAACCGCCCTTCTTTATTCAGAGTGCCTGAATTTATTCTTAAGTTTGTTCTTGGAGAAGCGTCAGAAACAGTAATTAAGGGATCGAAGATAATTCCTAAGAGGACTATGGAAGAAGGATTTAATTTTTCATATACTGATTTGCAACAAGCGTTGGAAAATATTTTAACGGATTAATCCCACCACGCAACAACATTAGAAGAACTACTTCCGCCACCGGAACCTCCGCCGATTGCTGTGGCGTTCATCAATGCTTCGCGAGAATACTTTATACTGCCTGTTCCGTTACCGATTTGGTTGCCGCTTGACGGTGACGGGGATAAACCTACTACCGCCCCGATTATATTATTGTGAATATGTACAATATCATCGGCTATCATCAATCCTTTGAATGTACCCCAATTTATATTTTTTATTGCGGCATCATTAGTTGAGTTATGAACAACCAAAATTCCTTCACCGTCAACGTTAGCCGGGTTCCAAGTTCCTCCGGCAGGTAATTCTACATAAGTAACCCCCTTAAGCGGATAAGTTAGTAGTGAAGGATTTGTTACATATTGGCTTCCCCCTACTCCGCTTAACGCTAATGATTTTAATGTTCCGGGAGGATATCCCATTGCTGCCCCACCAAGTACACCATCGGGCGTTGAAGGATAACCACCCGGGTAAGACTGTCCCTCCAACCTAACATTATTGTTTTCAACCTTAGCCGGGGCGTAATCGGTACCGCTCTCAGTGGACCCCAATTTAGAATTACCCTGACGATTAAAACTATTAGTAGTCCAGATTGCATAAGTACCTGCACCCGCAACTAAATTTCCATTTGAATCATGATCTCTACCGTCAACTGTCAATGTTCCGCTTGTTTCAACCTGGTTATTAGTTGTAATAGCAGCTAATACTGAAGCAGGAATAAATCCACCTCCGCCACCAACTACTGTATAAACAATTGATGTTGAACTTACTTCCAAGTCAGTTCCACCGCCAAAGGTACCTGTTGATGTAATCATAACAACATTAAGAGTATCAAAAGTTGTATCTGCTAATGTTGTATTCAAAATTCCATTGAATAGTGAAAGATTACTGTAACCGTTACGCCATGAACTCGAATCTGCTAATTCCCTTAAAGCCATATGAATACCGGTCTGAGCAATATTATGAGCATTCTGCTGATTGTAATACCGAATCATATTATTTGTTGCTTGGCTTGAAGTTTCGGTGAGATTAGTAAATGTTACCGAAATTACAGCCGTCACACCAAGTACAAGTATTAGTATTGCTTTTCCGCTCATGGTTATCTCAAATTATTCGGTTGTATTAATCTTTCTATATAGGTAACAGTATATTCTTCATCAAATGCATAAACACTTTCAATATTCAAAGCAAATTTTATTGATCTGATATCAGCCGGGGTTGTTGTTAAATTTCCTAAAGCATCGTAATACCACAATCTAAATCTTGTGACGCCTATGTTGCTTGTCTGCGGTGAACCTCCGTTTACCGTTCTATACAATAATATATCTCTTGGATTAGGAGTATTAATTAGTGCAGTGGTATCACTTGTAAAGTATGCAATAGTTTCCGGTGTGCCGTCATTATTAATATCATATCTAAAAGTAATCGCGTTTGTATCAGCCGATAAAATAACAGGGTCCGGAGATCTATAACCAATTTTCTTAAGATCATACTCGATCTCTTCAACCACAGAGGTTAGATTCTCTTGAGTAATTTTACTAAAAGAAAAACTGCTTGAAGAACGAAGCACATTGGAATTCAGATTCAAAATGATAAAAATTATCATTCCGCCTATCAATGTTGAACCCGCTATTTCTAATAAATATGCCATTAATTACCTAGTATGTTACCGCACTACTAATTTGCACAGACGGAAGAGTTGAGAAAAAAGGACTAGTTACTGTAATAGTTATTCGTTTACAATAAGTTCTAGTTCCCGAAACACTATTTGGGTTTGATACTGAAACATATTGAACTTGACACGTTAACAAAAAATTCTCCGCAATATCCGTATTGACTAATCTTGAATAACCGTTATAATCATCAACATCGTTATACGTTGTTAGTGATGAAAATGACTGAGAGCTTGAAGTGTCAGGCATACTTATATTCTCACCTGTTTCGGGACCCAATGAAGAAGTTAAATCATTCGGAGAATTTATTGTTCCCGTAATTTCAACTTGGTCAAAGGCTTTTGTCTTAATTTCATCAATAAGCGATTGAGCAAGCGAAACACCTGTAATAACAATTTCGCTTTCGG
>DSBF01000059.1 GCA_011049495.1 Ignavibacteria bacterium | reverse complement strand
GTTGCTCAACCGAGTGACGTTATCTCTAGAATTGAGATTAAACAGGCTATTGCGAATCAACCGATAGAAATTAGGGCTGATTTGTTTAATGCTTCCGAAGTTAATTCTGTTTTTATTGCATTTAGAACGTTTGGTGAAACGGAATTTACAAGAAGAGAAATGGAAATTCGAGGCTCTGCTGCTTTCGGTATTATTCCATCTGAATTTGCAACACCCCCTTCCATCGAATATTACTTATTAGTTTCAATGATCAACGGTGAATTAAGAACTTATCCGTTCGGAAGTCCGAATCAGACACCGCCTGAAAGAATAAGTATAAGTGAACGAACTGAATATGATGACGGTGTTTTAATATTAACTCCATCTCCCGAAGAGAAAGTTACTCAAGAAGAGTTACTTATTACTCTTTCGTTTATAAATGCAAAAGATGATATCGATATCAAAAGAACAAAATTATTTCTTGGTTTTGAAGATATTACTGAATATGCTCTCTTTGCAGAAGACTTAATAATTTTTAGCGGGTTTAATTATCCGGGGAAAATTGCCTTGAGAGAACAATTAGTAAAAATCGAGATTTATGATTCTCTTGGAAATCTGAAGAATACAAAAACCCGGAGTTTTACTTCAATAAGTAGTAGTTATCTTTTTGCACGGGAAGATCAGTTTAATTATAATATTGATCTAAAAGGAGAAGCTCGAAACGAAAATTTTAATGAAGAAAGTACATGGTATAATAACATTGATGCAAGATTTAAAGGCAATTATAATAAACTGAATTTTGATGCTAAAATTTATGCAACTTCCGAAGAAAAAAGTTTTAGGCAGCCGCAAAATCGATACTCCGCAAAAATAAGCTCTGATTGGTTTGATCTTTCGTTTGGTGATAGCTATCCGACTTACCCTGAATTAATCTTGAGCGGAAAAAGAGTGCGCGGGTTTGACGCCGGTATTTATCTCGGGTTTTTTAGTTTGCAAGCAAGCTATGGTGAAATCACCAGGGAAATTGAAGGAACTCTATTACAGACATATCCCGTTGATAGTACAACTGCATTATTACAAAGTGATGTAATCGAAATAGATCAATCGAAATATGGGCAGCCCTTTGGCAGAGTAGCATTGGGTGAATACTCGCGAAATCTTCTGGCAATTCGTCCTTCTTTCAATGCAGGAGAAACTTTCCAGTTTGGTCTCACTTTTTTAAAAAGTGGTGATGATAAAAGCTCAATTGAATTCGGCAAAAAACCAAAAGAAAATCTCGTTCTTGGAACAGATTTACGTTTGAGATTTGATAACAGCAGAATAGAGATAAAAGGTGAAGCTGCAATGAGTTTCCAAAATTCGGATATCTCCACCGGTACACTTACTGATGCACAAATCGATACGGTCTTTGGCGGTAACGGTCCAATTGATATTGACCCCGATAATGTTAAAAACTTTAAGTCAATCTTCGGAAAGTTTATAGATATTAACCAATTTTTCGGTCCATGGAACCCCGAAGAACTCTCGTCGCTTGCGGCGGAAGCATCATTAGGACTAAATTATTTCAACAATAATTTACGCGCTAAATATATTTACAGGGGTAATGATTATGTTTCATTCGGTCAATCTTTTTTAAGAACAGATGTTGCCGGATTTAACATTGTCGATAGAATACGAATGCTAAATAACAAAGTATTTCTTTCTCTTGGTTATGAAAGATTACAGGATAATTTACAAGAAACTAAAAATGCTACAACTACATTTCAAACACTTAATTCTTCTATATCGATTTATCCGGGAGAAGGAATACCGAATTTTACTTTAGGCTTTTCAAGGTATGACAATACAAATGATTTGAGTGTAACAGATTCAACTTATCTTTTTTCCGCAATTGATGATAGAACAAATAAATTTTATGCCCAAATCTCTCACAATTTTGTTTGGGAAATTCCGCATAAAGCTAATTTGTATTTATCAACTTCAAAGCGGGATGATAATTCACTAAGACAGAATAATACAAGTAACTTCTCGGTCTCTTTTAATTTAAGAAGTGAATGGAATAATTACTTTACAACTCATTCAGGAGTAACTTATTATACAAGCGAATCCGCTGCATTGCCATACGAGTATTCTACCGTGTATTTTGGTGTTGGTTTATTGTTGCTTGAAAATAAACTTGATCTAACCGCAACAGTTAGTCCTAGTTTCGGTGACTTCGAACGACAGGCTCTTGATTTAGTTGCTAACTATAAAGTTATTGAAAACTTTTCGTTATCTCTTCAGGTTAGATTATATAGAATTCCTGATGTTAGTACAAACTCGATAATTGGTTTAATTACACGTTATAGTTTGTAATCAAATGAAACCTATCCAAATAAAAGCTGCCCGTAAGAGATTATGGGCAGCTCTTATCACAACTTTTTTTGTATTAGTTATTACACAAGACCTTGTAATACCTATTGCTCCGTTAAAAGTGTTAGAGCAAAAACTAATTGATTTTAGATTTGAAGAAAGAGGTGAAATCGATTTTAAAGATTCGGCAAAAGTAATAATCCTCGAAATTACGCAAGAGGCATACGATCAAATTCCTTCTCCTTATAATTCATGGCCGAGAAAATACTTTGCCAAGATTATAGAAAATTTGAATGATGCAGGTGTAAAGGCAATCGGAATTGATTTAATAATGTCAAACCCTGACAAATTTTCGGAAGAGAATGACCGTGAACTAATGGAAGCAATTGGAAATTATCGTAATGTTGTAGTCGCCGGTAAAATTGATATTGATGCCGAAGCAGCTTATGAAGGGAGAGGCGATAGAGCTATAATTAGAAGTACGGAAGATAATTTCTCAAATATATTTTTCGGTGTTGACAGTTCAATCGGAATTGTTCAAGCAGTTTCTGACAATGACGGTGTTTATAGAAGGTATGTCCCCTATATATTTTCGGCAGTACAGAATAAAAAGATTCCCTCCTTTGCCTACGCAGTTCTTAATAAATATTTTGGGAATGAATCTTTTTACACGGCAGAAAAATCAGATGGTCACTTTTTATATAACAATACTTTTATTCCCGAGTATGAAGAGTCAACCGTTTTAGTTAATTATTACGGAGCAAACGGAAAATTTCCGCGTGTAAAGTTTATTGATGTACTTGATGATTCGGATTTTTTAACCGTTGATGAAATTGATTTTGAAACTGAAATTAATACTTGGGATAACCCGGATTACGGTTTAAAATATTCCGGTCTTTTCAAAGATAAAATTGTATTGATCGGCTCTACTATGCCGGAAGATAAAGATATTATACCTGTCTCATTTTCACCAGGTCTGCGTAAAGGTGATAATCTTCTTTATGGTGTTGAATATCATGCTAATGCAATACAAAATTTCATTGAACAAAAATTTCTTTATTCCTTATCTGAAAGCTATGAAATTATTATCGTCATTGTGCTGACTCTCGTGTTGTTTTTTGTAACATCTTTGATAAAAAGGATTAAATCTAAAAAAGCAGTTCTGATTGAATTAATTATAGTAAGTTCAATTCTGTTAACTCTTTTTATCATCTTCAGATTATCGGTACATTTTTTTGAATCCGATAATTTAATTCTTCCAGTTATTGATCCTATGCTCGCAATAATCTTCGGTTATGTTGGAAGTACGGTATACGAATTTTTTGTAGAAAGACAACAGAGCACAATGATGAAAAATATGTTCAGCCAATATGTATCGGGTAATTTGGTAAACGAATTGATAGCAAACCCAGATAAATTGAGGTTGGGCGGAGAGAAGAAAAATTTAACTGTTTTATTTTCGGATATAGCGGGCTTTACTTCGTTTTCTGAAGGTAAAACTGCCGAAGAAGTTGTTTCATTTATCAATGAATTTTTAGATGAAATGACTGAATCGGTACTAACATTTAACGGAACTTTAGATAAATATCTTGGCGATTCTGTAATGGCATTTTGGGGTGCACCGGTTGAATTTGATGATCATGCAATTCTTGCTTGTAGATCCGCACTGGATATGAAAGAGAGACTTGAGTTGCTTAATAAGAGGTGGAATCAAGGGGAAGTATCTACTAAAATGAGAATTGGTATAAATACAGGTGAAGTTGTTGTAGGGAATATCGGCGGACAGAAAAGATTCGATTATACGGTTATGGGTGACAATGTTAATCTTGCATCACGATTAGAAGGCGTTAACAAATTTTATGGTACATCAATTATTTTAAGTGAGGCTACCTATAATATTATCAAAGATCATTTTGTAACAAGGAAACTTGATACAATAAGAGTAAAAGGGAAATCGAAAGCGACTAATGTATACGAACTTCTATCCGATGTTCAATCAAATATTGACTGGGATTTTGAGAATTTTAATCAAGGTTTACTCGAATATCAAAAGGGAAATTTCGAAAAAGCAATTCTTTATTTTGAATCTCAACTTAAACTGAACTATGACGCAGTATCAGAGTTATATTTGAACAGATGTAATGAACTTATTAAAAATGTGCCGGTCGATTGGGATGGAATTTCTAATATAACCGAAAAGTAACTACTTGTTAGCTTTGAAAATATAATATATAGCTGCAACAAAAAAGAGAATGTTAGCAAACCATGCTGTTAAAACAGGATCTAAAACACCATTCTTACCAAAAGCTTCTATCATTTTCAAAAAAACTAAATAGACAAAAGTTATTAAAATACTGACCCCAAACTGTATAGCAACTCCGCCTCTTCTTTTATTGACCGAAAACGGAAGTCCGAATAGAACAACAACAAAACTTGTAAAAGCAAAAGCAATCCTTGAATGATATTCAATTAATGTTCTTGTTGGGTCGTTACCGGCTCTAAGTAAATTTTGAGCAAATTCATCGAGTTCATCCAATGTCATTTCCTGTGCTTTGCGTTGTTTCATTATAACATCTTTCGGGTGAAAATTCAGATAGTTCAATGATTTTGCTTCGAAGTATTCGGCACTCTCGGTTGAATCTTGAAATTGCCTGTGTATTCCGTTTAATAATATCCAGGCCGAATTTGTTGAGTCGTACCTCATTTTATTCGCATCAAATCTTTCTATCATCTTTGTTAGATTAGTATCGCTGAATTCTTGAATACTAATTCGGTTCGCTTCATTAATTGTAACATCATAAAAAGAAATAGTAACTATTCTTTCTTCGCTGTCAGAAAAAAATATATTATTCCCGACAGTTATCAGATCTTTTTTCATGTGTTTCTGTTCAATAAAAACTTTATGCTTGTTTGCCATAGGTACAACATAGCCTCCAAAGTAAATAGAGAACAGACTGATAACTAATGCCGTAATAATAAAAGGTATCATAAATCTGTATATGCTGACACCGCTTGCTTTAATTGCCGTTAACTCATTTGCGGTCTCCATTTTTCCAACCGTAAAAAGTGCAGATAATAAAACTGCTATTGGCAGCATCAATCTCAGGATTTCTGGAATGAACACAATATAATACTGTACGACTAAAACACCGGCTACATTTTGATCGATAAAATCATCAAGGTTTTCCATCATATCAATAATTAAAAAAATAATTAGGAAAGCTAACAGTCCGAAAAGAATAGTCTGCAAGAATTGTTTTACAATATATATATCAATTATTCTGATCATTGCCTGTTTTAATAGAATGCATTTGTTTAGGAAGAAATTTATTAAAGAATTCGAAATTAAGAGTTACTCTTTCTTTTGCGGCTTTAATTGTTAAGTAGATTCCAAAAATTCCAAAAACAATATTACCGCTCCACATACCCCAGAAGGGTGAAAAGAAACCTCTATCGGCTAATTTTTCTCCACCAATTAAAAATGCCCAGTATATCAGAAAAAAGAAAAGAGAAACACCTGCAGCCATTCCAAAACCACCTTTTCGTACCATCGTACCAAACGGAGCTCCGATTAATAGAAAAACTATGCAAGCAAAGGGGAGAGAATATTTTTTGTGAATCTCTACCCAAAATCGATTAATACTTTTCAAGTTTGCTTCAATTCTGTAAACACTTGCTTTAATATTGTTCTCCGCATTTCT
>DSBF01000384.1 GCA_011049495.1 Ignavibacteria bacterium | reverse complement strand
GTTAAAGATTATAAGATTTTTCTTAATTCAAAAGAGTAAAATCTATCTCTCTTTTTGATTCATCAACCCGTATTAGTTTGACTTCGATCTTATCACCTAAACGATACCTTTTACCTGTTTCCGAACCAACAATTGCATATTGTTTTTCATCAAACAAATAGTAATCATCTTTAATATCGCGTAGACGAATAAGTCCTTCCGATAAAGTTTCTCTTAGTTCAACAAAAATTCCAAAATTTGTAATGCCGGAAATTACAGCTGTAAATTCTTCACCAATTTTATTTTTCAAATATTCTATTTGTTTTAATTTGATTGAAAGACGTTCGGCATTAATTGCATTTCTTTCTTGTGCCGAACAGTGCTCACACATATTTTCCAATTGATTTTTATTATAACCCGGTTGATTACCTTTTATGTTATTTAATAGAAGTTTATGCACAATCAAATCCGGGAAGCGTCTAATCGGAGAAGTAAAATGAGTATAGTATTTGAATCCTAACCCGTAATGACCAATATTATCAGAAGAATATACAGCTTTAGCCATCGATCTAATTGCAACTTCATTAATTAACGCATCATCTTCTCTGCCTTCAACTTCTGATAAAAGTCTTTGGAATTCTTTAGAATTATTTGCGGCTCCGGGATTAAAAGAATATCCCAATGATTTTACAAAGCTTGCAAATTCTTTTAATTTTTCTTCATCCGGCAGATCATGTACTCTATAAACCATTGGTGATACATCTTTTGTTCTACTGCTCATATGTTTAGCAACAATTTGATTTGCAAGCAGCATAAATTCTTCAACAAGTTTGTGACTGTCTTTTACTTCTTTAATTTTAATTTCGATTGGAACACCTTTTTCATCAAGTGTAAAATTCACTTCGGGGGTATGAAAGTTTATGCTTCCTACTTTCATTCTTTTATTACGAAGTATGACAGCAATTTGATTCAGCAAGTTTAATTCATCAAAAAATTCACCGGATTTATTTTCAAGTATTTCCTGAACTTCATTGTAAGTATATCTGCGTTTGCTGTTAATAATAGATTTGGAAATTTTATACCCAACAATTTTAGCACGCTTTGTCATCTCAACAATAACACTAAAGGTTAGCCGGTCTTCATTGGGAACAAGAGAACAGATATTATTCGAAAGTTTTTCCGGAAGCATAGGAATAACAGAGCCGACAAGGTAAACGCTATTTGCTCTTTTATAAGCTTCTTTATAAATCGGTGAACCTTCATCAACATAATGGGCTACATCGGCAATATGAATACCGATTGATAGATTACCGTTTTTTAATTCTTCTACTGAAACCGCATCATCATAATCTTTTGCATCGTCCGGATCAATTGTAAAGACTACTTTTTTTCGAAGATCGAGTCTGTTTTTTATTTCCTCTTGACTTATACCCGCACTTGTTTTATTTGCTTGCGATATTACTTTGGGTGGAAATTTATAATTAAGATTGAATTCTCTTGCAACATTCATTAGTTCAGCTTCATAACTTCCGGCTTTTCCGAATTTATCTTTAATAACTCCTTCCGGATTTGTTGAACGATCATTCCAAACTATATCACCGACTAAAACTTTGTCGCCGTTTTTTGCACCTTTCAAATTATTTTTAGCTATGTATATATCTCTATGGAAATCCGGTTGATCCGGAATTACAAAAGAAGTCGAATTTGATTTTATAAGTTTTCCGACGACTTCTTTATATTTTCTTTCAATTACTTTAACAATTCTTCCTTCTCTGTTTTTACCGCTATGTTTATCAAATAATTCTACTTCCACATGATCACCGTTTAATGCTGTTCCTAAATTTCTTTCAGCAACAAATACATCTTTAATATTTGAGTTTTTTAGAACAACAAAACCGTATTTACCTTCATCAATTATTTGCACAATGCCGGTAAAATTTTTCTGTTTATCATCCGAATAGAGAAAATAACGTTTACCTTCGCGGTCTAAAAATTTTTCTTTATATAAACCGAATAATACAACTTTCATCTTTTCGTAAAGATGTGCTTCGCGGGCATTTAATTTCTTCGCTAATTCCCTTGGTTTGATTTTTATTGAAGGGTGTTTTGTAAAATATGCTTTAATTTCTTTTTTCATTAGAATTCGAACCTATATCTTAATCCAAGCTCGGTTATTTTATCATCAATACCAAAAGTTCCTACTACAGGGTCTTTTCTTTCCAACCTAATAAGAAAACTGGGATTGAATAAATAATCGAGTCTAAGATTTGCTTTATTAATATTTTGAAATACTTCGGTTGTACCACCGAAACTATATCTGAATTTAGAAAAACGACCTGAGACGGCAAATTTAGTAAACTCACCTGCTTGGCTCAGTTGAATATTATTAACAACATCACCTACGGCTGAATTGACAAAACCCGTTAAAATAGGTCCAAGTAATGATGTTGCAGTACCAAGCCCGATAGTTTGGTTAGCAACATCTTGTCTGTTCTCAGCACTAAGATCCGCTTTGAATTGGTTAACAAGAATGAATGAGACTGCATCAGAAGCGTCGTAGCGTTCATCAGGAATATTGTTCTCAATGTTTCGTGAACCAACATAGACTGAAATATTCTCTGGTTGATTTGCCAGATTTGTTCCGAGCTCGCTAACCGGACCCTGCAATTTAAGTTTTACTGCAACTTCTTCGCTCGTTAAACTGTTGGGCGGAGTATAATCGCTTCTATAAGTTGCCACAATATCAAGGTAAGGATCTGTAATATCCGTTTCAAATCTTAGCGAACCGTCTGCTTCAAAAGTTTTAAAGAACTCAAGTTTAGAACCATCCAGTAATTGGAATGAACCTTGTGCTAATGTTCTTCCTCCAATACTCTCATACTTTAAGTTTCCCAATACTTCTACCGAGAGTGTTTGATTAAATGCTTGAGCTAAAATAATTTCCAATTCAGCTATATTCTTAGTTGAAATACTCAATTCATAATCAAATTTCATATCAGATTTCTCAGTGACAGCATTTCTTTTTTTCTCCGAAGCAATTATCTCTTCTAATTGCAATCTTATTCTATCAACCTTTGTTGTATCTACTATGAATGTATATTGATATTGTGTGCTGGCATCGTAACCGGCAGCTTCAGTTACAAAAGTAAGTTTTGTATTTACAAGATTCACATTACCAAAAAAATATGAGCCGGATTTTTTGTAATTAAAAACCCAATCTCCGTCTGTTTCAATAAACAGGTCACCGTAAAGCAAAGGTTGTACACTTCGTGAACGCTGACCTAATATGGCAAGATCACCATTGATTAAAAGTTTTGCACTTTCAGGCATAAAACCATCTAATAAACCCGAGCCGCTAATTTTCATTGTTCCGGAATTTGTTGTACCCCCGGCATTGGCAATAGTAAATTGCTCAATTTCAAAATCTTCACCGTCAAAATTAACCATGCAATTAACCCGGTAATCAAGATTATTAAGAGTTGTTGTAAATTCGGTTTCCCTTAACACAAACTTTCCGTTTAATCTAGGATTGTTAATCGTTCCTTTCACATCGATATCGGTTGTTAGAAATCCCTTTTGGTTTTTTATAACAGGAAGAACATTTCCTAAAGCGGCTAAATCAAAATCTTGAGAGTAAATTTTTAAACTCATAATATCATTATCCGAAAAACGTTCACCTTCCAGTTGATAATTTAGATCGATTGGAATGTTTCCATTAATAGTTAATTTTGGGTTCTCAATATTTTTTGTTTTATCAAAAAATGCAGAATTAATCGTTATGTTTTTATCAGAATAATTCAGGTTCCCGATTAAATCACCTAAGTCAACATTACCGTAAGAAATATTATCCAAGTTAATCTCAATATCAAAAATAGGTTCTGAAAAAGTTCCATTAGCATAGCCACCTATATTCAAAGTAGCATCCAATATTTTTTCGGTACTTTCAAAAGCTAATTTGCTGAGCAGGAGACCGTCAACATCTTTCAAATTGAATTGTAAATTTTGACGTCCATCATTATAAACAATACCATTTACAAATAATGCGGCAGGGTCATTATATAAAGAAAAGTCCTGAATATCTAATGATTCACCTGGTTTCAACAGCAAGTTGATAGGTCTTATGTTTTCCCATTTCATATTATTGTAATTAATTGTAAGTCCTTCAAGTGAAATATTTTGTTCTCTGGGAGACATAATAAAACGACCATCGGTTCTCAAACCAATATTTTTGTCAATGATTGTTTCAACGTTGAAAAACATCCTGCTTTGATTGAATACAATATCAGTTTGAATTTTTTCTATATCGCTGCCGGCATAAATTCTATCACAATTAAGTGAAATAGCCCCAAACAAATCATCAAACTTTGCTGATGTATTATCTCTTGTCAATTTAAAATCTGTATGTAAATCGGAGATATAAAAAACATCTTCTCCTGCACTTAGGAAATAATCAATTATTAAGTCAGTTTCTATTGTAAAACTTCCCTTTTTATTACTTATCGAACCTCTTCCGGAACCGGCTATATCAAGTTTTTCTTCGCCTAATAAAACAGCAATCAATTCAAAATCCTTAAAAGTAAAAGAGAACTCGAAATCAAGTTCTTTAGATATTATATCAGCCGGAATTTCTTCGTAAACAATTGTAGAATCTGCGTTATATAAAGGGTTAAATTCATCAATTTTATCTGAAGTTATTTTCGCGATTGTTTTAGCTTCATAAGAAAGAATATCAATTGCGTCTTCAAGAGAAAAATCACCGACTATTGTAAAGTCAAAAAAATCAGAGTTAAGATAAATATTACGGTTAGATTCATTCTTAACAACTTGTAAGGAAAGATGAGCATCATTAATTATTTTGGAGCTATAGCGTGAAGAATCTAATCGTACGTTAAGCATTCCGTATAGTGAATCTAAGTTGAAATAGTGTCCGTTGACATCGAAGTAAAAATTCAGGTCAGAATCATATTCTTCGTTTTTAATTATATCAGTCAGGTTTAGGTTTTCAATCTTTCCTTCAAAATCATATTTTGGTTTCCCTTCTTCTGCAAAGTTAAAAAAGCCTGAGGTTGCTAATGCCGAGTTATTTAAGAAACCATCAACTGATAATTCGACAATTTTATTTTCCGAGTTACTATATAATTTTACTTGATCTAATTTATAATCAGCGTAAGATGATTTATTTATTTTTAGATCAATTCTTGAATTAAGTTCCTCGGGAGATACTCCGGAACCAACAATATCAATAAACATATTTAGTGAGGTTGCATCACCAATAATGGGAGCTAAATTTAATTTTTTTGTTTGTAATTTAAGATCATATTCCATTGGCTCGGTATCTAAATTAAGTTTTGTTTTACCTTCAATAGCACCTTCATTGACATTTGTTCGAATATCAGCCGTAAAATTTGTTGGAGTTCCTTTATATGCAGCATTAAAATTTGCTACGGATAATTTACCGAATTTTGGCAAGTCAATTCCGGGGAGCAGATTTCGTGCATCATCATAACTTAAAAAAGAATTGATAATATTCACATCGAGAAATAATTCATCGGGTATGTGAAGATTTTTTACATTACCGATAACATTTATAGATGTATTCTTAGTTTTTAGATCAAGCTGTTCAACATATAAATTTCCGAATGGTCCGCTGGCTTTTAGATTTAATTCAACTTTATGACCAAGTAAATCAGTAACCGGAATAAATGAAGAAAGGTCGTCGAAAACAAAAGGGTCTAATGCGAAATTTATATCAACCGGTGATGATTGCAGTTTTTCTAAAGAGAAATCATCAAAGAAATCAACTCCGCTTACTTTTGCATTAATTCTTATGTTCGAATCATCTGTAGTAAGTTTAAAATTGCGAATAATTGCATCATTATTTTGATAAACAAAAATTCCCGAGAACTCCTGGAGCGAAAACAACTCAACATTAGGATTAAACGAAAGTCTATTCAAATTAAGCGAGTAATTATTTTTAGATAAATCAATAATGGCTTTTGCAGAAAGATTGAACTTGTCGATTAACAAATCATCGAAATCAATATACCTGTATATATTATT
>DSBF01000382.1 GCA_011049495.1 Ignavibacteria bacterium | reverse complement strand
TTTTCTCCCTTTGGGAATACCCAAAAGTATCCGCCCGGCGCATAATTTGTCCCGAGATAAAAATAAAGCGTACTCGAATCAACGTTGTCTAAATTAGCTGCAGTAACTTGGAAACACGATTCCATATCGCGGTAATCAATATGAGTTTCTATTCCAGCCCATCTTCCTACTCTTGATTCAACACCATCGGCACCTATAACAATCTTTGATTTTATTTCAATTTGTTTACCCTGGTATTCGGCTTTAACACCGCAAACTTTCTCGCCTTCTAAAATTAGTCCGTTTACATAAACTCTTGTTTGTATTTGTGCCCCGGCTTCGGATGCAAGTCTGCCAAGTTCATAATCAAAAATTCTTCGTTCAAGGACATAACCGTTTACTTCATTAAATTCGAGTTTTACTTCTTCACCGTTTGGAGAGATAAAAACATATTTATTAATCTTTGCTGCAATAAATCTATCATTTGGTTCAATGAAAGGAATTAAGTTTCGCTTTGATATAGCTTCCGCACAACGAACCGGGTAACCAACATCTCTATCTTTTTCAAGAACTAAAACATCAACACCTTGCATTGCAGCAAACCTTGCGGCTACAGTACCGGCAGGACCAGCTCCTACAACAATTATATCATATTCTTGTTTTAACATTTTCAGACTACTTCCTTTAGTACGCCTTCTTTATTAAATACAATTACTTCAATAGGGCATGCCCATATACATTTTGAACAATTTGTACACAATTCGTCTATTATTCGTATGTTGGCTTCTTTAAGTTCAATTGCATCTTCAGGACAGACACCAACGCAGCACCCGCAAAAATCACATTTGTCGGGAAGAATTTCTATCATTAACTTTTGCCCGGTCTTAACAGTTCGATACATCTCTTTCCTTTCATAAAAATAGGATTACAGATGCGAAAATATATAATTAATTATTACTTTAACACAAATCTATTATTATTTTTTAACGTACGAAATCATCTTTAACATTAATTATGAAATTACTCGCAATAATAAAAATTACCCGACCGATTAATTTTGTTATTACTTTTTTATCGGTAATAATTGCTGCGATGATTTCATCTTCTATTTTCGATATAGGCGTTAATGTTTTACTTCTTGCCTTTTCATTAGGGTTTACACTGATTGCGGGTAATGTAATTAATGATATTATTGATTTTGAAATAGATAAAGTAAACCGACCTGAACGGGCTTTGCCAAAAGAATTACTATCAATCGATTTTGCTAAAGGAATTTATGTCTTTTCTATTATTACAGCACTTCTCACCGCATTATTAATCTCTATCTATTTCTTTTTTATAATTGCTGCCTTTAACATTTTGATTGGTTTTTATTCAACACATCTTAAGGCAATAATTCTAATAAGCAATTTAACGGTAGCAATTGCAACAGCAACTCCGTTTATTTTGGGGGGATTAGTCGTTAATAATGTTGAGGGGGGAATAATCCCTGCCGGGTTTGCTTTCTTCACTAATTTTATTCGTGAGATAATAAAAGACATAGAAGATATAAAAGGTGATAGTTCAAAAGGAGTTATTACTTTCCCGCAAAAAGCTGGGGTTAATAAAGCAGTTTATTTTGCATTTTTTTTAATATTATTATTGATGCTGCTCGCAACTTTTCCGTTTGTTTTTGGAATTTATAACGCTGAATATTTTGTAATAATTATGGTGTTTGTTAACCCGGTATTTGCTTATACCCTAAAGCTTCTTTATACTAACAGGGCTCTACCTACATTAAAAAAAGTAAGCAGTTTAATAAAATTGAATATGATATTAGGCTTGATAGCTATACTAATCGGTGCTCAATGAAAGAATTTGATATATCATTCTATAATAAAGAAACAAAATTTATTTGCGGTGTTGATGAAGCCGGTCGAGGTCCTTTAGCCGGACCTGTTGTTGCCGCTGCAGTGATATTTGACAAATTTACCGTTATCGATGGAATTAATGACTCGAAAAAATTAAACGAGAATACCCGCGAGGAACTATTCAACTTAATAATAAGCAATGCCAAAGATTTAGGAATAGGAATTGTTGACCACACTAAAATAGACGAGATAAATATTCTTAATGCATCTCTTCTTGCAATGAAAATTGCCGTAGAAAAATTAAGTATCTCTCCCGACTTAATATTAATCGACGGCAATAAATCTTTTGCGTCAAACGGTAATACAAAAACAATTGTAAAAGGTGATTCAAAATCATTTTCAATTGCTGCTGCATCTATAATTGCAAAAGTTACACGCGATAGAATTATGAAAGAAAATGCAAAACTTTATCCTGTTTATTCTTGGCATACAAACAAAGGATACCCGACCAAAGCTCATATCCAAGCAATTCATGATTTTGGTTCATGTGAACTTCATAGGAAAACTTTTTTAAAGAGAATAGTCAATCAAGATTTCCAACTAAAATTTTAGACTAAAAATGCCACACGCAAAACAAAAAATCGGTAACTATGGTGAGACTCTTGCCGTAAAATTTTTAAAAGAAAAAGGTTTCGAAATAATTGAACAAAATTACCGTTTCGGTCATGGCGAAGTAGATATTGTTGCAAAAGAAAGAGATATTCTTGTATTTGTTGAAGTCAAATATAGAAACAATTTAGAATTTGGTCCGCCTGAATTGGCTATCTCAAAATCAAAGCAAAAACAAGTACGTAAAATTGCCGAAATGTTTATTCATCAAAAAGGGAAAGAAATAGATTTTGAAAGATCACGAATTGATGTTATTGCAATATTAAAACTGCCGAATGAGCAGCCCAAAATTAATCATATTATTAATGCATTTTAAGAAGATTATAAATCTTATCTTTATTAAGTAATTTCTTTCTCATTTATTTTTTATTTTAGAACAATAAAACTCCGATAGAGAAAATTATTTATGAATCTCCCACAATTAAAATTCAATAAACGCGCAACGGCATCCGAAATTGTTTTTAATTTCTTTGCCTCGATCGGCGGGTTAACAATCTTTGTTGTTGAATTCTTCAAGCAGGTCTTCATTCCGCCTTACGAAATAGCCGAAGTTAAAAAACACATGGATGAGCTTGGAGTTAAAACTTTCCCGATCGTTAGTGTAACCGGATTAATAATTGGTTTAGTATTAGCCCTACAAAGCTGGCCTGTACTTGCCCGTTTTGGTGCCACGGATTTTTTACCGGCTATGGTTTCACTTTCGGTTGTTCGTGAACTTGGACCGGTAATTACGGCTTTAATTTTTGCGGGAAGAGTAAGTTCCGGTATCGGTGCCGAACTTGGATCTATGAGAGTTACCGAACAGATTGATGCAATGGAAGTTTCCGCAATAAATCCTTTTAAGTATCTCGTTGTTACACGTGTTGTCGCAACTACAATGATTCTTCCCGTTCTTACAGTATATGTAGTATTTATTGCAATAATCGGCGGTTACATAGCTGTTATTATAGCCGAAAGTATGAGTTTCACTTATTATCAAAATGCTGTTATTAATGCTATTGAGTTCGGTGATTTTATCCCCGGTATTGCTAAAACTTTTGTGTTCGGTTTTATTGTTGGAATTGTTGGTTCCTTTAAAGGTTTCACAGCTGAAGGCGGAACCGAAGGCGTTGGACGGGCTTCGACTACCGCGGTTGTTATGGCTTCTTTACTAATTTTAATCTTCGATATGATTCTTGTAAAAATTACGATGTGGTTATGGCCGACTCTAGGTTAATCAGAATTGAAAATCTCACTAAACGTTTCGGTGATTTAGTTGTTTTGAATGACATTTCACTGCATGTTGACTACGGTGAAAATTTTGTTGTATTCGGACAAAGCGGAACAGGGAAAAGCGTTCTTTTAAAATGTATCATCGGTTTATTAAAACCCGAAGCAGGCAATATTTTTATCAAAGATAAAAATATAATAGAGTTAAAAAAGAAAGAACTAAATAAAATTCGTAAGAACATTGGTTTCCTATTTCAAGGTGCCGCTTTATATGATTCGATGACTGTGAGAGAAAATTTGGAGTTCACTCTGAAGAAAAATTTCAATTTCACTCAAAAGGAAATTGATGAGAAAGTTATAAATGCGTTGGAGCATGTTTCGCTTGAAGAAGCAATTGACAAAATGCCTTCGGAACTTTCAGGCGGAATGAAAAAAAGAATCGGACTTGCACGCTCTATTATTACCGAACCCGAACTTATGCTGTATGATGAGCCGACAACCGGTCTTGATCCGATTACTTCAAAAGAAATTAGTGAATTGATTCTTACTCTACAAAAAAGATTGAATATGACATCAATTGTTGTTACGCATGATTTGATATGTGCAAACATAATTGCTGATAGAGCAATATTCTTAAGAGATTCAAAAATTTCGTACGAAGGTACTATTGATGAACTTGTTCAATCGGATGATTATTTTTTAAGAAATTTTTTCAGTAAAGAAATTATAAAAGAATAAGGGGCATAAAATGTTAAAACACTTAGAAGGCGCTCGGCTCGGATTATTTGTTTTTCTCGGGACGGTTCTTATTATTATCGCTATTCTATTTATTGGAAATAAAGACTCACTTTTCGCAAGTACAATTACCGTGAAATGTTATTTTCAAGAAGTTGAAGGATTAAAAACCGGTGCCCCGGTTCGATTAAGCGGTTATGATATTGGTAGTGTTAGAGCAATTTCTCTTGCCCCGGATACAACAGGAAAAGTTATTGTTGAAATGAGAATTGAAGAAAGAGTTAGAAATTTTATTAGACTTAATAGCATTGCATCAATTGTAACAGAAGGACTTGTCGGTAAGAAAATCGTAACCATAACACCGGGAACAACCGAATACGAAGTAGTTCAAGATGGGGGAATGATTGAATCGATAGACCCGGTCAATTTACAGGAAATTATTGCCGAAAGTCAGGGTGTAATTGCCAACCTCAGAATAATGACTGCTGATTTTGCAGAAATTACAACTAAAGTAAATCAAGGATACGGCACAATCGGGAAAATCTTTAACGATGATGTCCTATATTATGCGGCTGTTGATTTGACACAATCTGCCGATAGAAGTCTTGATATTATGACTACTAAACTTGATGAAATAACAGATTATATTGTAGACCTCGGTGCAGGATTAAACAGTGTTATGCAAAATGTTGATACAACTATGTCAAATATCAAAGACCTTACCACAATGATTAACAAAGGTGAAGGTGCACTCGGTGCTTTACTAGCAGATGAATCTGTTTACGATTCTGTTAAAACTATAATAGCTAATCTTGTCGAGACTTCCGATTTCGCTAGTGCCGGTGCATCAAAGTTCGCTGAAAACATGGAAGCGCTAAAAC
Organism: Ignavibacteria bacterium; assembly: GCA_011049495.1. Classification (GTDB taxonomy): domain Bacteria; phylum Bacteroidota; class Ignavibacteria; order Ignavibacteriales; family Melioribacteraceae; genus SURF-28. The sequence goes on along the minus strand of DSBF01000382.1, from coordinate 719 downwards.
ATAACTGGTTATTTAAATCCTACTTTGAACAGCGCGGTTATTGGGACCAGGAAGAATATCAAAAGGAAATTGAAGCTAAATTGAATAAACTCTTCAAAGAGCAACAAAACCTTGATGAAAAAATAGAAGAACTTAAAAAGCTTGAGCAGAAGCTGAAGGAAATGGAAAAAGAGTAAAAATTTTTTTGATAAATATGTCCAAATTTCAAAGCGTTCAACAATAATTAAAAGATGAATTATCTAATAAATCAAAAATTTCTGTTTGATCTTCAATTACTTTTTTTAATTTGAAACAAGTCTTATTCACTTTCCTTATTCAGCTATTTTTTCATTTCAAAATTTGGGCATATGTTTTTAATGAAAACAAAAGCTTGCCGAATAATTAAATCAATTGAAAAGTTATTTTTGATTTTTCCAAATACCAGATCAGAATATAAATCGAAAATTATTATTAACAAGCAAACAACTGCTAATCATTGAGACAGCAAGTGAAATCGTCCGATTATATTTTTTCCCTCGGCGGCTATGATGCCGAGATGTTTGAGATCAAAGAAATACTTACAAAGTATAATCTTGCCTATATTGATAAAAAGCTCTCGTGGGGCGCAAAGGCATCAGATTATAAAAATGAAATTAGCAATTTAAAAAAAGATGAAATTCCTGTATTAATTGAATTAGCGAGAAATATTCCGTTACCGGAGAACACGGTTATTATAGATC
>DSBF01000299.1 GCA_011049495.1 Ignavibacteria bacterium | reverse complement strand
GAATTAATTAACTGATATTCTAATGTTGATTTCATTTATATTCTTATTTGATACTGATTTTTAGTTTTATTAATTCTTTCGTGTCTTTTAAATATTGTTTTTTATTCATGACTAGCGTGATACCTTTAATTTTTCCGTATTGCTTTCCTTCTTTAAATTGATTTTTTATTTCATCAGAAATGTTACTGTCCAATACAGTCTGTTCTGCTTTGCCTCCAAAGTAAAAAGTTACAATAAATGTTTTCTCAATTACCGAAAGCCAAAATATAGTTTTTGATTTGCGAGAAACTTTCATTAACCAGCTTTTTCCGTCGTTGTAATATCTCCACTCGGACGTTAACTCCGGATACTCTGTGTGAATGTGTTGAAACAAATCTTCCCAAATTACTTTGGATTTTCCAATATGAGAAAATATTATTCCTTCGGTTGGGAATTGGTCTTTGTTTGTTAATATTGGTTGGATCATTAAATCTTTCTAATAGGTTCTATTTTCAACTTAGCAAATCAATTATTAAAATGCGATTATAATTTATTGCATTTTATTACCACAACATATCCAAGAATTTCCCATTGCAAAGAAACTAATAAATTGATAAATTGTAGTGCTATTGTAATGACAACTTAATAAGTGAATAAAATGAATAAATCAGCGACTATACAAACCAGAATTGACCCAAAAGTTAAGAACCAAGCTCAAAAAATTCTTGACAAGCTTAATATCTCAATGTCCGAGGCAATTTCTATTTTTTTAACGCAGGTATCTTTGCACAAGGGAATTCCGTTTGAAATCAAATTACCGAATAAACTTACAGAAGAAACATTACGAAAATCCGAAAAGGGTGAAGACCTTCACGAAGTTTCCGAAGTGAAACAACTTTTCGAGGAACTTGAGAATTGAGGTTAATATACTCTACTCAGTTTAAAAAGGATTACAAGAAAATAAAGCGTCAAGAAAAAGATGTTGCCCGGTTAGAAACCGTGGTAAAAAAGTTGTTAAAAAAAGAACCGCTTGAGCCAAAATATAAAGATCATAAACTTACAGGAAGATGGAAATCATTTCGAGATTGTAACATTGAGCCTGATTGGATTTTAATTTATCAATTAACAGATGATGCATTAATTCTGGAAAGAACGAGCTCTCATTCGGATCTTTTCAAATAAATCACTCATGTAATCTTCAACAATAATTTATATGGATTTACTTTTCATCTTTCCACAGACCAACGGGTACCCAGTCAATGACGGTACCGTCGCACTCCGGTGCATTCGGACAGCAAATGTATTCGAAACCGTCTTGACCAACATAAACTTTAAAATCCCCAACGGTTATTATTTCATCGCAATGAATGCAATGTCTTTTCTCTGAAAGATCAGGAATCCCGTCGAAAGGGTAATGGTCAACGAGATACATTTGCTTATCGTCAATTTTAATTTCCATCATTTGACATGCTCTTTTCATTACAATATTTATTTGTAATTACATAAATATTGTTCAGAATTTTTTTGTTGATTATTTTGACTATTCTGAATAGTGAGATGCATATTTGTCTAGTAAATTTCTAATAAGTTTTTGATACTGGCGCCCCTCTTTCTCTGCCAATTCTTTGAAAAACTTAACACTAGATTGACTTAAATTTAATGTCACCTTTACGGTATTTTCCCTTAATACTAATTCCTCGGGCTTTGGTAGAAAGTCCTTAACGATTTCAATTTCGCCGATATTTTCATCACTATATTTTATTTTCTTTTTCATAGACCTTTTTTCCTTTTCTCCAGTATCCGGCACCGATAATTCTTATTTTTTTATTTCTAAATGTAAATCGAACTGTGATAATTTCTTTTCCAAATTTTCCGATACAATAATACCGCTCTTCGGCTTTGCTGTGTTCTAAGTCTTTTGCTATAACTCTCCTGGTATCAAGAAAAGCAAACTGAGCCTCTTCAAAAGAAATATGGTGTTTTTCCTGGTTGATTCTATTCTTATCTTCATCCCACTCAAATGAAGGAGTTTTTTTCAAAACTTTTCCAATTACTCTGTTTTTATTATATGTATAAAAATATGTATAGTAAACCATATTTTCAAATTAGAAGTAGAAATAATATGCTTGACTAACTTCTTTTATTTGCATTACTTAACCCGCTTGATTTTATTACTTTGGAGAAATAGTGAAAGAACTTAGAAATATCGCAATAATTGCACATGTTGATCATGGAAAGACTACGCTTGTAGATCAGCTTCTTAGACAATGTAATGTTTTTCGCAAAAACCAGGTTGTACAAGAACAGTTTTTAGATTCGAATGATCTTGAACGTGAAAGAGGAATAACCATTCTTGCAAAGAACATAAGCATTCCATATAAGAATTATAAAATAAATTTAATTGATACTCCCGGTCACGCCGATTTCGGCGGTGAAGTTGAACGTGTTCTAAAAATGGCAGACGGCGTACTTCTTCTTGTCGATTCGTTCGAAGGACCGATGCCGCAGACACGATTTGTTTTAGAGAAAGCATTACAGCTGCATCTCAAACCGGTTGTTGTAATTAATAAAATAGACAGACCCGATAACCGTCCCGAAGAAGTTCTCGATGAAGTTTATGATTTATTTATTGATTTGGGTGCAGACGAAGAGCAACTTGATTTTCCGTATGTGTTCGCAAGCGGAAGAGACGGATGGGCAGTTAATAATTTAACGGATGAAAGAAAAGATTTAACCCCGTTGATAGAAACCGTAATAGAAAAAATTCCTTCTCCAAAAATTCAAGAAGGTCCGGTACAAATTCAAATAACCACTCTCGATTGTAACGATTATGTGGGAAGAATCGGTATAGGCAGAGTGTTTAGAGGAATGTTGAATAAAAACGACAAACTTTCATTGATAAAAAGAGACGGGACAATTCAAGAAGCTTCGATTCGGCAGTTATTTATTTTTGAAGGTTTGACAAGAACGGAAGTAACCGAAGTTTATTGTGGTGATATTTGTGCAATCGTTGGTATTGAAGATATTAACATTGGTGACACAGTTTCGGATTTTGAAAACCCGGAACCGTTACCGATCATCGCAATTGATGAGCCAACAATCAGTATGACTTTCACTATAAACAATTCCCCTTTTTACGGAAGAGAAGGGAAATATGTAACGTCCCGTCAACTTCGAGATAGATTATACAAAGAGCTTGAGAGCAATGTAGCATTGCGTGTGCAGGAAACAAATTCGCCCGACGCATACAAGGTTTCGGGAAGAGGTATACTGCATCTATCAATATTAATAGAAAATATGCGCCGCGAAGGATACGAGCTGCAAGTACGCGAACCCAAAGTAATTTATAAACAGATCGACAATAAGAAAGCCGAACCAATTGAAGTACTTGTTGTTGATGTTCCTGCGGTTTCGGCTGGAAAGGTAATTGAGTTGGTGGGGCAGAGAAAAGGCGAACTTGTTAAAATGGAAAACAAAGGAAGTCTGCAGAAATTAGAATTCCGAATTCCCTCGCGGGGATTGATGGGTCTGCGTACAAAAGTTTTAACTGCAACAGCCGGCGAAGGCATAATGCATCATCGTTTTTATCAATATGAATTTTTTAAAGGATCAATCGGCGGGAAAATAAACGGAGTCTTGATTTCAATGGCGGAAGGACCGGCAACTGCTTATGCAATAGACTCTTTACAAGACCGCGGTAAATTTTTTATTGAACCGGGCGATGTTGTTTATAAAGGTCAAATAGTCGGTGAAAATAATAAGGATATTGATATTGAAGTTAATGTACAGCGCGGGAAAAAACTTACAAATATGCGTGCATCCGGTGCGGATAAAGCCGTAAAAATTGCACCCGCAATTAAGTTTAGTTTGGAAGAAGCGTTGGAATATATCCAGGAAGATGAAATGTTGGAAGTAACACCGAAATCAATTCGATTAAGAAAACTTCATCTCGATCCGCATGAAAGAAAGAGATATAATCTGGGAAAGGTATAAAGGCAAAGAGATTCCATCTTTTAAAAAGATTGAATCTCAATATATTATTAAAGCCACCCCTACAAATTAGCTGCAATCCTTCTAAAATGAAAACCATAAACAGAAAGCGTCATTGCAACCGGGAATTTTCTTGGATGCTTGAACAAACTGAAAGCAAACAATTTCCAAAAATGTTTTCTCCCGTTTTCAAGGATTCCAATCTTCCACAGAAGTCTTAAGAATGCTTTTATTTCCGTTGTTGTCAATTTGTTCGGCATCCATGCCGGTCTTTGGTAAACCAATAAGAATTCTTTGATTCGATTGTAATATTCTTTTGGTGAATAAATCGTATGTATCAGTTTTGAATAACCGCGTATTAAAACATCATATTTCATTTTAGGGATAAAGTTTATCGAGCAGTCCATATTATTCCCGCTGAAGTTTTCCAGCAGTCTGTTTTCGGTTTTTAATCTTTTAAAAAGTTTTGTACCGATAGGCGCATTGAGTATTCCAACCATTGCCGACGGAATACTGCTGTGATGAATAAAATTAATCTGTTCGTCAAAAATATTTTCGGTGTCGTTATCAAACCCGACGATAAATCCGCCGGAGACTATCATACCTTTGTTTTGAAGTTTATTAATTGAGGCAACCAAATCCCTTTTCAAGTTCTGGCTTTTGCCGCATTCTTCCAAGCTTTGATTGTTAGGTGATTCAATACCAACAAAGACACTGTAAAATCCTGCTTCAACCATCATGTTGACAAGCTCGTCATCATCGGCTAAGTTAATAGATACTTCCGTTATTAAATGAAAAGGATATTTATGCTGCTTTGACCATTCGATTAATGCAGGCAGAATATCGTTTTTTAATTTTCTTTTATTACCGATAAAATTATCATCGACAACCGAAAGACCGCCTTTCCAACCGAGTCTATAAAGAGTATCTAATTCGGCAATAAATTGTTCTTTTGTTTTTGTCCGCGGAATTCTGCCGTTTAACATAGTAATACTGCAAAAATCACAATCGTACGGGCATCCCCTTGAATACTGAATGCTCATGCTTGCATACTTATTCATATCAAGTAAATCCCAACGAGGAATTGGCGTAGTCGTGATATCAGGGTACTCATTAGAACTATAAATATATTTAGGGTTTCCGTTTTCAAGGTCATTCAAAAACTGGGGAAGAGTTATTTCCGCTTCGTTTAGTATAAAATGACTAACTCCTAAAAATTCATTGTACTGTGTTGTTGCAAGTGGTCCGCCTGCAACTACTTTTATACCCAACTTACTGCAGCGAAGTAATATGTCTTTAAAGGATTTTATTTGTACACTCATTCCGCTTAAAAAAACGTAGTCTGCCCAAAGTATATCAGTATCCTTCAATTTAGATACATTTGTGTCAATTAGTTTTAATTCCCAATTAGTGGGAAGCATTGCGGCGACGGTTATTAACCCTAGGGGCGGTTCTGCAGATTTTTTTGAAACGAATTCAAGTGCATCTTTAAAGCTCCAAAATGTCGATGGTGTTTCGGGGTATACTAATAGGATTTTCATTTTACTTCTCACGTTAAATTAACAATAAAAGAATTGGACTCAGATGATGCTAATAATATTTGCAGATAAATTTGATCAACGCCAATTTTTGCTTTCTGTGTCATCTGTATTCCATTGTCTGTTCACAAAGTGCAAATAATTTTATTTATTGTTTGTAAAAGAAGTGTAAATTTATAAGTGGGTTCTTTTGCCGTTAAAGATAAATGACGGATATTTACAATAACTGCTAATTAGCCTTAATCGTATTCTTAATCTTACTTCTCATTACCCTCTGGTGATTAAGATTATGATTAAGATTATGATTAAGATTATGATTAAGATTATGATTAAGATTATGATTAGAACCGAATAATTAATAATTAAGTAACGTGCTATGCCGATCGGATTAAAAAAAATAAATTCCTACTTTTTCTATATACTGGTTTTTATTCTTGCCCAGCTTGCTTGGATGGCGCTATTAGGTTTGTGGATTTATTGGTATGTATCAAACTCAATAATATTTGAAGAAGTTGGTGAGCAGCTTTCACCGCAGTTGGATATTGACAGCCCCAGCACATTCATTTTTGTCGGGGGCATTATACTTATTG
>DSBF01000128.1 GCA_011049495.1 Ignavibacteria bacterium | reverse complement strand
GCCGGTACCATTAATTCTTCTTTTATAACTACCGATTCACCTAAGTTATTAAATAAACCAAATGCAAGATCGCGTGCTCGTATATCTTTGTCATCTGAACTTACACATGTCATTGATTCACGAATTGCTATTGCAGTATTCGGCATAACTCTTACAACAGGAACATTTTTACCGAATAATTTTTTTACTTGTCGTATGGAAACACCTGAGACAATTGAAAAGATTATATGCTTTCTCGGATTAACTATATTTTTAATTTCATCGATTAATGAATTCAACTGCTGAGGTGTAACTGCAATTATAATTAATTTAGATTTCTGAACAGCTTCTTTATTATTTGTGGAAATATTAAATCCTTCTTTTCGAATTTCAGCAATTGCTTGTTTATTTCTTCTTGTTATTAAAATTTCATTTTTCTTTATTGTGCCGGATTCGGATAAACCTTTAGCAATAGCAAACCCTATATTACCGCCGCCTAAAATTGCAATTTTATCTTGCGAATTCATTTAAGCTCCTTTTTCAATATTTAATATTTCCCCTTCCGTTTTGGCAATAACAACCGCACCGCAACTGTCACTCCAAACATTAACTGTTGTTCTGCACATGTCTAAAATTCTATCTACTGATAAAATTAAACCAACCCCCTCTAATGGAAGTCCGACAGCCGAAAGTATAATTGTAATTGTGACCAAACCAGCCATAGGAATACCTGCTGCACCAATTGAAGCGAGTAATGCAGTAGCTACAACAATTACTTGTTCTAAAAATCCCAAATGAATACCGTAAGCTTGAGCTATAAATATTGCGGCAATGCATTCATACAATGCAGTACCGTCCATATTAATTGTAGCACCAAGCGGTAAAGTAAAGCTTGTTATTTTGTTTGAAACACCGGCTTGATGTTCAACCGCATCCATTGTTAAAGGTAAAGTTGCATTTGATGAAGAAGTAGAAAAAGCCGTCAATAGCGGAGTAGTCATTGCTTTAAAGTGAAGCCAGGGATCGACTCTACCGACAAACTTTAAGATCAAAGGCAAAGTAATTGTTGCGTGAACTATTAGAGCAAATAAAACCGCAACCATATATAACCCGAGTCTTCCAACAATATCTAAAAGAGCTTCGGTATCTCCGGCTTGTTCAGCTACAATTCCGGCAACTATTCCTAAGATTCCGAGCGGTGCAAATCTGATAACAAGCATTGTAATTTTCATAACAACTTCAAATGTGGCATTGAAGAGTTCGGTTAGATGTGTGCTGTACTTTTCATCAACTTTAGTAACAAAAAATCCGAAAAGTATAGAGAAGAAAATAATCGAAAGCATATCACCTTCTATAAAAGCTTCAAATATATTTGTCGGAATAATTTTTATAAGAGTATCTCCGAATGATTCTTTTACAATTGCAAGTTCATCGACACTTTTTGTTAAACCGAGATCGGAGCCGACACCAGGCTGCAACATATTGACGAATACTAATCCAACAAGAATTGCCAGGGTGCTTGTTGATAAATAATAAGTAATAGTTTTCATTCCCAATCTGCCTAAGCTTTCACCCGAGCCAATATTTGCAACCCCGGAAATTATGGAGCTGAGTATAAGCGGTACAATAACCATTTTGAGTGCCCGTAAAAAAACTTCTCCCAACCATGTTACATAGTGAACATGATCTGTAAGGTACAAGCCAATTAAGGTACCGACTATAAATCCAATTAGAATCTGCCAATGAAGTTTAATTTTCCGCATAGTTTTCCCGGTTGTTATAAAAGTTTGCTAATTATCTCATCACAAAGGGTATAGCCTTTGGGAGTAAATTTAATAAATTTATCATCTATTGATAAGTAACCTTTTGTTTGATATTCGGAAAGATCATTTTTTACTTTGCTAATCCAAATAGAACCGAAGCGTTTTATATATTCATTTATATCTAATCCATAACTTCGCATAGCTAACATAATATATTCATCATGCATTTGATTATTGGTTAATATTTCTTCTCCAGCAATCGGATTATAGTTATTCATTTTTTCCAAATAAAAATTTAATGAAGAATAATTCCACCATCTTTTTCCGTTAATAAATGAATGTGCGGATGTACCGAATCCCAGATAATCTTTATAACGCCAATATGCATTATTATGAATACATTCGAGATTATTTTTTGCAAAGTTTGAAACCTCGTATTGTATGAATTCATTTTCTGTTAATACTTTTATAGTTGTTTCATAAAGATCGGCATCATGATCGGGATCCTGCATTTGTACTTTACCGTCGAGAACCATTTTTTTAAGGATAGTACCTCTTTCAAGTATAAGACTATAGGCTGATATATGTGTAATTGGAAGACCTACTGCAATATCAAGATTTTTCCTCCACATCTTTTTGGTTTGACTAGGAAGATTAAATATTAGGTCAATACTGATATTATTAAAACCAGATTCAGCAGCACTATTCACAGTTTCAATTGCTGTTTGTGAATCATGTATTCGAGTAAGAAATTTTAATTCGTCATCATTAAAAGATTGTATGCCAATGCTGATGCGATTTATTCCTACAGATAAAAATTCTTTCAATTTTTTTTTGTTTACAGTTCCGGGATTTGTCTCCAAAGTTATTTCCGCATCATTTCGAACAGAAAAATTATTATTTATTGACTTAATTATTTCGCCAATATACTCCGGTAACATAAAGGATGGAGTTCCGCCACCAAAAAAAATGGAGATTACTTCTCTATCCTCGGAAAATTCTTTTCCCCTTAATTCAATTTCTTTTTTTATTGCGGAAAGATAGTTGTGAAGATTATCATAATTTATTATAGAATAAAAATCACAATAAATGCATTTGTGATCACAGAAAGGGATGTGAATGTAGATCGCTGTTTGCTTCACTAATTAATCGGTTGATTTTTTTCGATAGATTTGCAAATGTAACACAATAATAAGTAATTAGCGATGTGATGAACTTGTATCAAATAGTAATTTGTAAAACAAATGGGCCGGAACTAAGCCGACCCTTATAAATGATTAAAATACTCCGAATGATAATCCTGCAGTAAGTGTTCCGCTGTTTGCAGCTTTATAATCAACATTGAGATTGATTACGGCAAGTTTGAATGAAAGCCCTGTTGTAAACCCGAATGAATTTTCTCCTTTGAGATCAAAGCTTACATTTACTGTTTCAGGTCCGGCAGGAGTATCAAATCTATAATCATAACTAACGGTTGTAGTAGATGATTCAATTGTTAAACCAATATAAGGGGTAAAAGCAAAGATCCCGCCGAAAGTTTTACTGGCGTACAAACCAAATTGAGTTGCATTACTTTCAAATATATCTCCGACTTTTAAGTTTTGATAAAACCCTCCCACACTCAAATCAAGTGGTAACGGATTTTTCATCCATACATTCACATTATGAACTAAGCCAATTCCATAAAATGAGAACTTGCCTAAATCTTCAATATCAATAGAAGGGAACCATCTTAGAACAAAGTTTGTGCCCATAACGGTTCCAACTGTTAATTGAATATTGGCAGATGGAAAGAGCGGAAGACCATCTAAATAACCGTATACATCTTCTAAAACTTCTTCATAAGGTTGAATTTGCTGTCCGGCTATCATACCACCTTCAAACCTTACTCGAAGAAATTCGTCTTTATCACCAATAATTGTTGGACCACTGAAAGAGACATTCCATTCTTTTGAAAGAAGCTCGTTTTTAGCTGATTGATAATTAGGATTGCCGGGAGTAATTCCGGAATTAGCAAGGATTGCATCGGCTTGTTGTGAATTGTATCTAAAATTACCGTTAGCACTAAAAGTTTTGTCATCACTTGAAAAGAAAGTACCATTACCCACAACTCTTAAACGAGCAGTAAATCCAAACTTAACAGGTTCAGGTGGTAAAGCAAACCAACCTGAATTAAGATTTGAACCAAAACCATTGACAATAGGAGCTACATATGATGAAGCTGCGTCGGAGGAGAGGTTTGATAAAGTTTCATCCAAATCTTGCGCTTTCAGTGTTAATAAACTGAATAACAAAAAAACAAATAATGATACGTATATTTTTTTCATGTTTCTTCCTCGTTTTAATTAATCATAAAACTAAAGTAATATTTTTTTTATTTTTTTATTTGATATCCATCAATTCTTTAGCGCTTTTTAAATTTGCATCGGTGATTACTTCACCCCCTAAGAGTTTGGCAATTTCATTAATCCTTTCACCCGGATTAAGCTCTTTAATGGATGTCGTTGAACGATTATCTTTCTCTTGTTTGATCACAAAATAGTGATGATCTGCCAAACCCGCAATTTGGGGTAAATGAGTGATTGCAATTATCTGATGATGTTTCGATAATTCCTTTAATGATTGACCTACTTTTTGAGCTATTCTACCGCTGACACCTGTATCTATTTCATCAAAAATAAGTAATGGAAGTCGATCACTTTTAGCAAGCATCATCTTTAGCGAAAGCATAACTCTTGAGACTTCACCACCGGATGCAACTTTCTGCAATGGTTTAACATCTTCACCTAAATTGGTTGTAAGATGAAACTCAACTTTATCAACACCTCTATCAGCAAACTTTATTTTCTTTCCTTTAATAATAATATAATCGTTATCATCATTCTGAGAGAAGTCATAGTTAAAAATTGTTTCAAATTTCGCTTCGTTAATTCCGAGATACTTTAATGATTCTTCAACACCTTTTTTTATTTCTTTTGAAACCAAAATTCTTTTGGACGTTAACTTAGAAGCAATTTCACCGCACTCTTTTCTAAGAACTTCAATTTCATTTGAAAGAGAATTCAACTTTTCCTCAAATCCTTCAATTAAGCTAAACTCTTCTCCAATTTTTTTACGATGCTCAATAACACTATTAACAGAACCGCCGTATTTTTTCTTAAGGGATGCAAAAGAAGACAACCTTTCTCTTATCTCGTTGAGTTTGTTTGATTCTAAATCGATGTTATCTTTATAACTCCTTAAAAAATCAGATACATCATTTAATAAAGTAAGAGCTGTTTCTATTTCATTACTTTTCTCATTGAACGAAGAATCTATTTTTTTTAGCTCGGCAATTTTATTTTTTACCTCACCTAGTTTATCATAAATAGATTTATCTTCTTCATATAGTTCAAGAAAAACTTCCGATGTAAGCTGAAGTAATTTTTCGGAATTTTCTAAAATATTTAGCTCGTTTTTCAGTTCTTCTTCTTCGCCCGGTTGAGGAGCGACTGCATCAATTTCTTTAATTTGAAATTCATAAAGCTCCCGCTTTTCTTTAAGAAGTTTTTCTCGATGCTTAAGTTCATTTAGTTCTGTTAATTTATTTCTAAGTTGTTTGCTGAAATTCCGGAACTCGTTTAGTTCATCTTCCAATCCTGCAAATTCATCAAGCATTTCAATATGAGTTTCTTTGCGCAGTAGTGATTGATGTTCATGCTGACCATGTAAATCAACTAATAAATATCCTAGTTCCTTTATTAAATTGAGTGTAACAGGAGTGTCATTAATGAAACATCTATTTGAACCTTTTAAAGAAATTTCTCTACGGACAATCATTTCATCGAAATAATCAACATCATTTTTTTCCAAAAGTTTTTTTACTTTTTTATTTCCGTTTACATCAAAGATACCTTCAACAATTGATTTTTGACTCCCTTTTCTGATTATCTCGGTCGAAGCTCTTTCACCTAAAAGTAAACTCATCGCATCAATTAAAATAGATTTGCCAGCCCCGGTTTCTCCGGTTATAATATTAAGTCCAGGTTTGAAAACAATATTAATGTTCTCAATCAGCGCGTAATCTTTAATTTGTAGTGATTTAAGCATACTAATGGATATCTAATTTGGCGTGAAAGTTAATACAAAAAATACTCTTTTTACATAGTTTGGAAATTTTTGCTGAATAATCTCCAATACTTTAACCAAAAGAAACACAAAGAATTTATAATAAGCAAAATTATCACTCAGTGAACTTTAGAATTTAGTTGTGAGCGTTACGGTAAAAATGTTCGAGTTAACAACAGGAGTTACCCCGAAAATTAAATAAGTATTCATCTAAGTTGTATTAGTTTATTACACATTTAGCAGTTAGCAAATGGAAAAATTAATTATATGTAGTATG
>DSBF01000130.1 GCA_011049495.1 Ignavibacteria bacterium | reverse complement strand
AGGTTTTCCGCTACTTACTACTAAGCAAATGATGTGGAAATCACTTCTTTATGAAGTTCTCTGGTATCTTTCCGGTGATGATCACATTAGAAATTTAAGAGAACATACAAAAATTTGGGATGCGTGGGCAGACGAAAATGGTAATCTTCAAACTGCTTATGGCAGATATTGGAGACGTTATCCTGTCCCGGGAAAAAGTGCGGCATTAGGCGAAGAAGTTTTTGTAGATGAATCAAATCCATTCGTAAAAAAAGAGGATAACGGTTCATTAACATTTGATCAAATCGGTTGGGTAATAGATCAAATAAAAAATCATCCCGAATCGAGAAGAATGGTAGTTAGTGCTTGGCATCCGGCAAATGCAGTTGTCAGCAAACTGCCGCCTTGTCATTATACATTTACTTTTAACGTCAGTGACGGAAAATTAAATTGTCACCTTACACAACGTTCGGGTGATATTGCACTCGGTATTCCCTTTAACCTTGCGGCTTATTCTTTGCTTACTCAAATTATTGCTCAAGATGCGGGATTGGAAGTCGGTTATTTTGCTCACACAATTGTTGATGCTCATATTTATATTGCCGATAAAGGTTCCGATACAGAAGAATATGATCATACGGAAGGATTGAAACTTCAACTTACCCGGGAACCGTACAAACTTCCTAAATTGATAATTGCTAAAAAACCTTTGGACGAATTGACTTTTGATGATTTTGAACTTGTCGGATATAAACATCATCCAAGAATAAAATTTGAAGTCGCTGTTTAACAATAAAAAAATATTATGAAGACAATATATCCGGGGGGATAAATGAAAAAGTTCTTCTCACTATTAGTAGTTATATTGTTATTCTGTGCTTGCCGAGAAAATGCTGTTGAGTTTACACTCGAACAATCAACTGCTAATGTTTTTGTGAATTCATCGCCAAGTGAAGCACAAATTTATTTGAATAATTCATTTACCGGAAAAATGACACCCGATACTTTAAAATATCTTGAACCCGGCTCTTATATGGTTACTCTTAAACTTTCCGGTTATAAGGATTCAAGTAAGGTTATAAGTGTTGAACCGGCGGATAGAATTTCGATCTTTATTTTGATGAGAGATAAGTTGTGAAAAAAATAATAATTGCAGCAGTGGCAAAAAATAATGTTATTGGAAAAGATGGTATTATGCCGTGGCATTCCAAAGAAGATTTGAAACATTTCAAAGAAACAACTATGGGATTCCCCTTAATTATGGGAAGAAAAACTTTCTTCTCGATGGGGGGTAAACCGTTAAAAGGTAGATTAAATATTATCTTAACAAGAGATGAAAATTTCGAGAAACCGCATGAAGATGTAAAGGTGTTCTCTTCTATTGAGGAGGCTTATGATTATTGTGAAAAACAGAACTATGAAAAAGTTTTTGTTACCGGCGGTGGAGAAATATATAAAAGAGAAATTAATAAAGTTGATGAATTGCTCATCAGCGAAATGAAAGTCGAAGTGGAAGGAGATACTTTCTTTCCTGAAATTGACGAAACAATTTGGGAAGTCGTGGAAGAAATTAGATATAGTGAATTCATTTTAAAGATATATAGGAAACGAAAAGAAGATTAAGATTATGAGTAAGATTAAGATATTGCCGGAAAATATTTCAAATAAAATTGCAGCAGGTGAAGTTGTACAGCGACCCGAATCGGTTGTTAAAGAATTGCTTGAAAATTCCGTTGATGCAAATGCAAAGAATATAGAAGTATATATTAAGCAAGCAGGAAAATCTCTCATTCAAATTGTTGATGACGGCGACGGAATGAGTGAAGAAGACGCGGTTCAATGTATTCAGAGACATGCGACAAGTAAAATTTCTTCGGTTGAAGACCTCGAAGAAATTAAAACTTACGGGTTTAGAGGCGAAGCTTTAAGCTCAATTGCTTCGGTTAGTCTAGTTGAAATAAAAACAGAAGAACATGATTCGGAAATCGGTACTTTAATAAAAAATAACGAGAGTGGTGAGTTCACAAAAGAAAAAGGATCATTCCCAAAAGGAACTTCAATTGCTGTTAAAAATATTTTTTATAACACTCCCGCAAGAAGAAATTTTCTCAAAACAAATTCAACAGAGCTTAAACATATTATTGAAACATTTAAAAAGATTTCAATCAGCAGACCGGAGATTTCTTTTAAGTTTTACAACGATGATGATCTTATATTTGATTATGCTGCCGGTACTTTTGAAGAAAGACTTCAGCAAGTTTTTGCCGATAATATTTTAGATGCCGTAATTCCAGTAAGTGAAAAAACAGATTTCCTTTCTATTTATGGTTACATCGGCAAACCGACTTTTACCAAAAAAGATAGAAGCGATCAATATGTTTTTATTAACCGGAGATATGTTGTAAGCAGAACAGTTAATCATTCGGTCTTCAGTGCTTATGAAAATATTTTGGAAAAAGGTGATTACCCATTCTTTGTTTTATTTGTTGAACTCGACCCGAGAAGAATTGATATTAATGTTCACCCATCTAAATTGGAAGTTAAGTTTGAAGATGAAAAAGATATTTATGCATTCATTAATGCTGTAGTTAAAAAAAGTCTCGGAAGTCATGACCTAGTTCCTTCAATGACGTTTAATGAAGCGGTTGACGAACATGAAAGGCTAAAATTTACTTCACCCGGTAGAAGCGATAGAGGTGATTTTTCGGATAGACCCCGATTTAATACCGATCAGAAATCAAATAGAAGCAGCATCTTTTCCGAAGAAGAGATTGACCGGTTGTTTGATTCACTTAAAAGCGATATAAGTTCAACTTCAGTGACTGATGATATTGAACATCCGTTTGAAGATAAACAATCCGGTGATATATACCATTTACCAAAAGAAGCAAAACTTGAAAGAAGCAGAAGAGACGAACCGGTAGAAGCCGATAGTTCTTTTATTGTGCTGCTGCATAATAAATATATTCTTTCTCAAATTAAAAGCGGTTTAATGATTATCGATTCTCATGTAGCTCATGAAAGAATACTTTATGAAAAAGCTCTCCGCTCGTTTGAAGCAAATATTCCTTTTTCACAGCAGCTTTTATTTTCTCAGAAAATTCAAATTGATCCCGCAGATTATGAATTGTTGAAAGAATTGGAACCCTACTTAAACAAACTCGGATTTGAAATTAAACTGATGTCAAAAAATAATGTTGCAATAAGCGGCGTTCCTTCAGATGTAAAAATCGGTTCCGAAAGAGATGCTTTGTTTGAAATCCTAAATGAATTCAGAAAGAACGAACAAGAAAAACAACTTGAAGTAAGAGATAACCTCGCAAAATCATTTTCATGTAAAGCCGCAATTAAATCGGGGGATAAATTATCCGAACAGGAAATGAGAATTCTTGTTGATCAGCTATTTGCTACTTCAATGCCGTATGTCTGTCCCCACGGCAGACCGATTGTTATAAAAATTCCATTAACCGAATTAGATAAACGGTTTGGAAGAACTTAACCCATTTATTATTTTTTCTACAAAAAATTATTTGAAAGTTTAGAGGATGGAATGAAAAACGAACAATACAAAAAAGCTAAAGAAGATTATTTAGATAAATTGAACAAAGCAAAAACAACCGGGATGAAGTTTACTTCGGTTTCCGGTGAAGATGTTCAAGCATTATATTCTCCTGATGATATTGAAAATATAGATTTCTTAAACGATATCGGTTTCCCGGGTGAGTATCCTTTTACCCGAGGAATTCATCCCAATGGTTACCGTGGTAAAATATGGACTATGCGCCTGTTTGCCGGTTTCGGTTCGCCCGAAGATACAAACGAAAGATTTAAATACTTGCTGCGGAACGGTCAAACCGGTTTATCCGTTGCATTCGATTTACCGACCTTAATGGGTGTTGATGCTGATGATGATTTGAGTCGCGGCGAAGTTGGAATTTGCGGTGTCGCAATTTCTTCACTAAAGGATATGGAAACTTTGTTCGACGGAATTCCTTTAGACCAGGTATCAACATCAATGACTATTAATTCACCGGCTGCTATGATTTTCGCTTTCTATTTGGCAGTTGCAAAAAAACAAGGTGTTGGTTTTGATAAACTTCGCGGTACTTTACAAAATGATATTCTAAAAGAATACATAGCTCAAAAAGAATATATTTATCCCCCCGAACCTTCAATGCGAATCATTACCGATATGATAGAATACTGCACTAATGAAGTTCCGCAGTGGAACCCCGTATCGGTGAGCGGTTATCATATTCGTGAAGCCGGTTCAACAGCAGCACAGGAATTGGCTTATACTTTAGCGGACGGATTCGCTTACATTGAAGCATGTATTGAAAGAGGAATGGATGTAGATGATTTTGCTCCCCGTATCTCATTCTTTTTTAATTCACATCTGGACTTCTTTGAAGAGATTGCCAAATTCAGAGCAGCACGCAGAATTTATGCAAGAAGAATGAAAGAAAAATACGGTGCGAAAAATCCGCGCTCTTGGTGGTTAAGATTTCATACTCAAACTGCAGGTTGTACACTTACTGCACAGCAGCCTGAAAACAATATTGTTAGAACAGCATTGCAAGCTTTAGCAGGAGTTCTCGGCGGGACACAATCGCTTCATACAAATTCGATGGATGAAACACTTGCCTTGCCGAGTGAAAAAGCAGCTAAGATTGCATTACGAACTCAACAATTAATTGCTTATGAAACCGGCGTTATCAATACTGTTGATCCGTTAGGCGGAAGTTATTACGTTGAAGCATTGACAAACAAAATGGAAGAACAAGCAAATAAAATATTTGACGAAATTGACTCTCTCGGCGGGGTAATACCTGCAATCGATGCCGGTTATTTCCAGAAAGAAATTGCCGATGCTGCTTACCGTTATCAACGTGAACTTGAGAAGAAAGAAAAGTTTATGGTTGGTGTTAATGAATTTGTTGAAGAAAACGAAAAGATAGATATACCGATTTTACAAATCTCACCCGAAGTTGAAAAGAAACAGAGAGAGCAACTAGCTGAGCTCAGACTAACCCGCAACCAACAAGCCGTAGAAGCTTCTCTAGCTGCAATAAGTCAAGCTGTCGTTGACGGCTCCAATTTGATGCCGGTATTTATTGAAGCTGCTGAAAATTATGTCACTTTAGGTGAAATGGTGAATGAACTAAAAAAACATTTCGGAGTTTACGAAGAGGCTATTGTATTTTAACAAATGGTTAATGAATATCTCAGATTACTTCGCATTTCACATTGGATCAAAAATCTTTTTGTTTTTGTTCCGATTATGTTTTCCCAACATCTCTTTGATTGGCTTTATTTGAATGATGTACTGCTTGCATTTGTAACCTTTTCACTTACATCAAGCATGGTTTATGTTTTTAACGATTTGATTGATGTTGAATTTGATAGACAACACCCCGTAAAGAAAAATCGTCCTCTTGCTAAAGGTAGTATCAAACCATTTCATGCAAAGATCACTTTAATTGTTTTATATGCACTGATTGTTATTTTTCTAACAAGATTAAATTGGGAATTTACTTACGCGCTTGCCGGTTATATTTTAATCAATTTTCTGTATACGGTAAAATTAAAAAACATAATAATTGTAGATCTGTTTTGTATTGCCAGCGGTTTTATGCTTCGTGTTTTAGCCGGTGCATTTGTTGCCGATATATATGTTTCCAATTGGCTTATATTAACTACAATATTTTTAGCACTGTTTTTAGCTATTATGAAAAGACGTTCCGAGTTTATCACTTATGAAGGAGATAATTCAACAAGAATTGTTCTTAAAGATTATTCGGAGAGATTTATTGACCAGATTTCTGCAATTTCTGCCGGTGGATTAATTATTTGTTACGCTCTTTACTCGGTTTCCGATAGAACTATTTTAGAGTTTGGCACAAATTATTTTGTTTTTACAACTTTGTTTGTCGTCTTTGGAATATTTCGTTATATGTTTTTGGTTATTAACAAAAGCAAAGGTGAAAACCCAACAGAAATAATGTTGACCGATTTCCCGATGATTATCAACTCAGCGTTATATATATTTGTAATTATCGCAATAATATATTTCTTCTAAGATCATGATAAAAACAATATACTTTTTAATAATATCTTTATTCATACTCTGCGCTTGTGCATCGAGTGATT
>DSBF01000330.1 GCA_011049495.1 Ignavibacteria bacterium | reverse complement strand
CTCAAAAATATCTCACTCCCTTGACCTCCACTCACGCCGTGGCC
Source organism: Ignavibacteria bacterium (assembly GCA_011049495.1). Lineage (GTDB taxonomy): Bacteria > Bacteroidota > Ignavibacteria > Ignavibacteriales > Melioribacteraceae > SURF-28. Next base: position 6,114 of record DSBF01000330.1, on the reverse strand, counting down.
TGCGGCCAACTTCGTCGGCGTTCGGTTCGATTCTCCTCGCAGACCTTTGGTCTGCTCTACCCTTCAAAAAACCGCCCAAAAGGCGGTTTTTTTGTGCGGGTAGGGAGAATCGAACTCCCATCTACTGCTTGGAAGGCAGTCATTCTACCATTAAACTATACCCGCGAACAAAGATATTCTAGCATAAGTTTAAAATGATTCAAAGCTGGAACATTTTAGAAACAATTATGAAACCATTGTAAAATATAGCTTTTTTATGATTAACAAATTGAAGAATCAAAAATATTTTGTTTCACTAAGAAACCAAAACAGCGACAGAAACAACTGTTGTCCAATAACCTTTCTTACCCATGGCTGTTTGAGTTATATTTCTAGTTCTAACTATTTTCCCAGACATTTTAAAAACTTCTTCTTTTTCGTTCCAATCTTTATTTGGATCAAAATTAATTCCTAAAGTTGAAGCCAACATACTAGCAGCCAAGTCCTCAGCATAATCCCCAGCTTCATTTTCGTTCTCACCAAAACCATGATATTCAGAAAGATAACCATAAGTATTTTTATCACTTGGTATAGCACAGCCAATAGAAGCAACGGCTAAACGATTAGCTTCGGCAGTCTCCGTTCTAGCCATCACACAAAAAACTATTTCTCCGGGCGATAATTCCTGTAAACCTTTTTCACGAGAAATAATTTTGGCTTGCGGAGGAAAAATACTTGAGACAGTAACTAAATTAAATTTTTCTATCCCGGCATCTCGAAGAGCCAATTCAAAACTAGCCAACTTCTCTTTGTGCCGTCCAACACCTTTAGTGAAAAAAACTTTTTTAGGAATCATCTTAAAATATTTTTAATTTATAAAACCAACTTAATAATAATTAAGTTTGGCTCTTTAGAAAAATAAACTCAAGAATATGGCTCGCAATAAATTAATAAAGCCTGCTCAGAGCTTTTTAAGATTTCTACTTCGTCGCCGTCTTTTAGAACTATAGAATCTTTCTGGTTATCAGCGTAAACCGTCGCTGGTCCACGAATAATCTTTAATAAAATTTTACTATCATCATCCAAAACTAAGTGGTCAGAAGCTTCAGTGCTATTATTGAAAGCTAACCCCAAACCAATATTAAAAACGCTATCAGTAATACTGCGATAATAACCACTGGCTCCAAACGGTGTGGCGACAACGATTCCATCTCCAATTATTGTTCCCCCTATTTGCTTCCCATTTACAGATAACATATAACGAATAGCATGACGTGGGTCATGATTATGAACAATGATATCGTTTATTGCTCGTAAAACTTTTCCTTCGACCCGAGCTTCTATTTTTGTCATTTTTTTAATTTTATATTTCTTTTTCTTTATTTTTTCAATCACTTCCTCATTAGACAAACTGGAACATTGTTTACAAATTTGACTGCCTTTAATAATGGCCTTCGGTATACCAGGATAATCGGCTTCCGCCTTTAAAAAAGTCCCATCACCGCCATAGCATAAAATGATATCAGGATTTTCTCCTTCTAAACAAAAACCATATTTCCGAGCAAGTTCTTTGGCTTCAGCTTTTTTTCTTTGTGAATAGTAAAGTAAAATTTTCATTTTAAATTATTTTTCTTCTAAAAAATTTTTTATTTGGACAACTTCTTCAGGTACAACATTTTTTAAAGAATTACCAGCATAACTTTGAATAATTTTTATCCCTGCAATGTCACATACCGCTCGATCAGTTGAAGCCAAAATAATACCTGGTTCTCTAACTTCGCCTTTACTTGGACCTTGATTGATGAAACATTTTCGACCATCCATGATTATGAGATCAGGATTGATAATTCTATTAAGCTCAGCAATTTTTTCCTGCAAGTTTTTTAGATGCATCGGAATTCTTTCCCAGGGTTTCATAAAACCAACTGACAATTTTAAGGCACCGGTAAATTGAGCATAAGAGTGAGTCTTGAGGCAAGGCAAGAGAATCAACTTATCTACTTTATCTAAAATTTTTGGCACCGTTACTTTTTTCAAATATTTACCTTCGGGAATTTCTTTTTTAATCCATTCTCGTTCTTCAAAAACATATATCTTTGGAGCCGGAGTTTCTTTCTCTAAATCAAAGACTCCGAGTTTTTCCATCTCTTTGCGAGTATTACGTGAATAGGTAGACGACTCCCCTACTATGACCGCTTTAGCCCCAGCAGAATAAATTAAAGAAATCACTTCTTTCAAAAAAGAAATATCAGTTGAAGCCGGAAAGGGGTCAGCCGTATTAAAATTTGGTTTTATTAAAACCACTTCACCTTGACTTATAAAATGTGAAAAACCACCTAAACTATCTACAACTTCTTTAATGGAATCTCTTAAATTATTTCCAACTTCAACTTTAGAAAAATTATTCATAAAGTAATTTTAACATAAGCTTATTTTTAGACAAAAAAATAGGCCGTCCGGTTAAAAACCGAACGACCCAAATCTTTTGTTTGAAAATAGAATTTTATCCCGCTTTATCTTATAAGAATAAGAATCAGCAAGACTCCGGTCACACTACCGGAAAAGGCCATAACCGTAGCAGCAACCAGTGGCTCTTTTTCGCCCCTTAGAAACAAAAAAACACCAAAAGTGACGGCGAAAACCGCGCCGAAGCCCAGACCGGTATTAATTGCCTGCTGGAAAACTCCATTTCCGGCAAAACCTAGGTAATTGCCAAGAAGTAAGGCTCCGACAAAGGCCGCCAGTATGCCGACAGTAAATCGTAATCCGGCTAACAGTGCTGTCCAGGACTCCAGCTGATGATATAGAACCAAGTAAATACCCAGCCCCACACCGATAAAAACATTGACTGCCATCGCCATAACCGGTTCACCGAGAAGAGTAATAACGAAGAAATAAATTCCCATAATCATTCCCTGCCCGGTCGTGTTTTCCCACGATTTTTCCATGACACAATCTCCTTCTATTTTGGCCTTAAAAGGCCTGTTTTTATGAGTTTTCAAACAAATTCCAATCTTTTCATATTATACATCTTTATTATTTATATGTCAAGATTGAAAGAATAAAAGATATGTGGCATTAAAAAACAATTTCCTTATAAATAAAGGATAATTTAGAAAATTATGTTTGATAATGTAAAAAGGTAGAATTAGCTGACTAATGTATTCCTAAAAAATACTTAATGTCTAACTTGGTCGCAATTACTGAACGAAGTGCGAACCTACTTTTGAACGGAATTAACCTGCCCCGCCCTCGCTTTTGCCATCGCCGAATTTCGTGCCAGTGAAACTGGCGCGCCGCCTAAAATTCTTATCTAATCCCTCAAAAAATCTTTATCGGATAAACTTGCCGGTGTATTCAAAATTACGTGTGGAACCATATCTCCAAGGTGTTCCAGTAATTTTGAAATCGCTTGCAATGAATCCTCACTTTATTCATTTAACCAATTTTTGGCATAACTACATATTTGGCTTTTCATCTTTATAAACATAAGGTAATGAGGCTATCGCCTCGTAATAATATTGAGCATCAGACATCCATAATTCTCGCAACCACGAAGGCATATTATCATAAAGGTGTTTGTTGAGCGACAAATCCTTCGGGCTTTTTATTCTCGTGTCGCTCGCATTTTTAATTATTTCAACATTTTTCTTATTTAGGACTTTCTGCAATTTATCTTTTCTTTCTTGTAAATCCTTTTTCCAATGTTCTAATTTCACCTGCACCTCAATTACCCAAGTAAATTTCGGAAGAATTTCTAATTGTCTTTGTGTTTTTGCGTCATCAATACTTCATCTTTGTAATAGCTAATATTTGCTTCGCAACAATGGTTTGATAAGTAACCATAATTAAGGCAATAGTATTAACAAGCAAAACTATTAATGTTGCAATCTCTATAAATGTATCCATATTTTATTTAAAAATTTCTTTAAAAACAATTTCTAGTTTTTTATCGATATTTTCCGGTAGTTTTTCGTGCGGAATTTTCAAATGGTCCAAAACTGTTTCAAATCTTCTAAATCCGCCGTCGCTTCTCATTTCAACCCATTCAACTTTTAAGCTGTTCAATTGTTTTTTGTTAGTATCAGAAAGTTTGTCAGCTACAAATACTTTGCTATCTCTGGCGATAACCGCGTCCGCACTTTCAGGGTTTCCTCTACCCATAAGTTTTACTTCGCACTTGTATTGATTTTTACCCTCAACCAGATAAAAATCAATTTCCCTCTCAAAATCATCTTTCTCAATAGTTTTACCCTTTATTTTGAGAGAATAATTTTTGTTTGAAACACCATATAATCCGCATAGGGTTTGCATTAAAGGTTTTTCAACGCGCTTGCCGGCAGTACTCCAAAGACCACCTCTCAATTCGGCTCTTTTTACTGCAAGCGTATTTATGACGATTAAACTTTCGCCTACATTCAAATCAACGCTAATGCCTTTAAATTTTATAGTTAGCGTAAGTTCTAAATCGTGTTCGGTATCAACAAGGTTTTTAATTGCCTCATAAAGCGCATTATAGTGTTCATTTGACGCGTCAATGACGATTTCTTTCGTAGAGGAATTAAACATATTATGGATTGTCTTTTTATTTAATCCCGAATTTATAGCAATATCTCTGGCCGGCAAACTTGGATTTAAAAATTCTTTTTTATACCAATCAACAGTTATGTTTTTATTCTTGAGTTTCGCGTCAACAATTTTTTTGAAAAAATCAATCGCAAACTGCAAAAATTCCGCATTGATTAGAGTAACCACTTCAATCCGATAGTCCTCGCCCCTTAAAAGTTTTTTGATAATATTTTTTGCTACTTGTTCTGTAATTGTCATATTTTTTCTTTTGTTAATGGAATAAATGTTTTTATATCCAAAAATCTTGGTTGATTATTTTTTGAACTAAATAAATTATTATCTTTGTATAGCTCCTCTTTAATTCGGTTAATATATTTTGCTTCTTTTTCGGTTAAAAAGAAATGTCTATCTAAATTTGCCGCCGCTCGGCCAAGTGTGCCGCTACCAGCAAAAGGATCAAAAATTAAATCACCTACAAATGAATAAAATCTAACCACTCTATTGCACAGTTCAATCGGAAAAACGGCGCTATGTATCCTGTCAAAAGTGGGATCAATTCTCCAGATGTTCGTTGTTTCATACTCATCTAACACCTTACTTTTTTTTACTTTATCCCAACTATACTGATGCATATTCCAATCAAGTAATTTATCGGTTTTTTTTCTATAAACCATTAGCATTTCAGAAACCGCGTTTGGTTTATATCCAAGCGGTTTTCTGTGTTGTAAAAACCCAGCATTTCTATTTTTAACGCTTGCCTCTGGTTTAACCCAGACAATGTCGTCAATAAATTCCCAACCCATTTTTACTAAAAATGGGTGAATATCATAAGGAATTGGATACCTCTTACTTGCGTGGGCCCGGCTTATTCTTGGAATAATGATTGGTGAAGTATTGAGAACGAAAAACCTACCTTCCTTTGTAATACGATAGACTTCTTTAAAAACTTTTTCTAAAAAATTTAAGTATTCTTCGTAACTTTGGTAAATAGAATAATCTCTTGCGTTGTAATACGGCGGCGAAGTAAAAGTTAGATGTACTGATTCGTCTGGCACATATTTTAATGTTTCCTGAACATCACCGTGTACAACTGTATTTTTTAAAAAAGGTGGAAATTCATCGTGTCTTTGCATGCTATTTGATTTATAACTAAAACCATTCACTTCTTTATTTATTACCTCTTTTATCAATTCGTTTGGGTGATTGAGCAATTTTTTTAATTCTTGTTTTATATCTGGTCTATTAGCAAAAACAAGTAATCCTCTTATAGCTTGCATCACCACTTTAGGGTCGCTATCCGTTGAAAATTTTATTAAAGCCGGGATTGCCTTTTCATTTCTTAATCGGCCAATTGCGGATACAGCTTCCCGTCTTACTTCTGTACTTTCGTCATTACTGGCATATTTTACAAAAATAGAAAGTAAAGAAACATCTGACAATTTCGCTAGATTTTTTAAAGATAACGCCCTGATATTCTCGTTTCGATTATTTAACAAGTTTAATAATGGGTCTTTACTATACCCATTTTCTAAACGACCTAATTTTTCTAGAATATAAACTATTGTT
>DSBF01000253.1 GCA_011049495.1 Ignavibacteria bacterium | reverse complement strand
GTATTATATGTAATTCTATAAAACCAAGTAGAAAACTTAGATTCAAACCGAAAGGTATTAAGTGAATTATAAGCTTTCATAAAACTGTCCTGCAGTGCTTCTTCGGCATCCATATCATTTTTTAATATTTTCCTTAAAAGTGTGTATGCTCTATCTTTATAACGATCTACCAAAAGAGCAAAATCCGATTGATTTCCCTTTATAATTGATTCTACTATCTGCTCATCGGTTAATTTTTTCATTTCAATACTTATGACACAATAATATATAAAAGGTTACACATTTTTTAAGAAAGAATCTGTAACCTGTTAAAGAAAAAGTTAGTCTCAATTAGTGAAAGAAAAAGAGAAAGTGCAACAAAATAATATTAAGTGTAACCTTTAGTGAATAAATAAGTCAAAAGTTTCAGTAAGAATAAAATGGAGTATGAAATGGGATCTGAAGTAATAGTAGTACCAATAATATTTTTCTCGACCGGTGCTGTTTTAATAGCATACTTTTATCTGCGGTATAGAGAAAGATCAACAATAATTGAGCGGGGATTGTCAACCGAACAAATGATGGATCTTTATAGTAAAAAGCGAGACCCTTTAGCAATGCTGAAAATAGGAATTGTTACTTTCTTTTTTGGTTTAGGTCTTGGCGGTGGTCTGCTTCTAAAAGAATTAACCGGCTACGAGGAATGGGTGCCGTTTTTATTATTTACAATGACAGGTCTCGGCTTTGTTGCGGCATTTTTTGTAAGTAAGAAATACAAAGAATTATAAAGTGAAAAAACAATTAAAATTTGCTAAAGTTAATTCTTAAAAAGAACTATTCCGGAGTTCAAAATCTCGGCAATGAAGCTAGCTTCTTCAATGGATTCAAGTTCTTTATCATAATACAAAACCGGTTCAATTCTGCAATCAGCATTGCAAATTAGTCTATTTAGCAAAGCAGAATCTTTAAGATGGTCTCTATTTTCTTCATTCTTTTTAATGAAGACCGCTAAATCGATGTCACTATTTTCGTCTGCATTACCTTTGGCAAATGATCCGTATAATACAACCATCTTAAGATCAAAATAACTATGCAGAAGATTGATATACTTATTTATACTATCTCTAATTTCGATTTCACCCATTTTTGCAAATTCTTAGTTTTAGATATTATTTCTAAACACTTATCTTTTGATAGACTTTTTAACAAATCGTCTTTGTACTTTGGATAACGAGCTTCAATATTGAGAGGATTCAATAGACTTAATAATTCAATTTGATCTTCACTTAATTCATTTTTTAATTGATTTTTTTCTGCTAACAAAATAAGATTGTGTGTAAAAGGCGGAATTTCTTTATATAGTTTTACATAAAAACCCTTCAAAATTTTTTCAATTGATTGATGAGCCATGAATCCGACATATAGAAGCCTCTCAGTTTCAAACATTGCCTCCATAGTTTCCAAATCATAGTCTGAAGAATCAACCCAAAATTTTAGAGTCTTTTCATTCACAATTATTACTCAAAGTTATAATGGAATTTATAAATTTTTATTACTACAAGAAAATAAATAATTTAGAGAAATTATAGGTTATGTGGGTGGGTGTTCCCAAAACAAAATTCTGAACACCCACTAAAAGACTATTCAATACCCTTATCAGCCAACCATCTTTCGGCGTCAATTGCGGCTTTGCAGCCCATTCCGGCTGCGGTAACAGCTTGGCGATAAACATGATCAGCCACATCACCGGCAGCAAAAACTCCGTCAACATTAGTATAAGTTGAAGCACCTTTTACTATTAAGTACCCGGTTTCATCCATTTCAAGTTGACCCTTGAATAAATCTGTGTTCGGTTTATGTCCAATAGCTAAGAAAATTCCGTCAACTTCAACTTTTTCAGTTGAGCCGTCCCGGGTATCTTCCAAAATTGCGCCGGTTACTTTCTTTCTACCGTTTTCTTCTTCGCCCAGAATTTCTTTTACAACTTTGTTAAGTGCAAATTTTATTTTGGGATTTTTCTTCGCCCGCTCTTCCATAATTTTAGAAGCGCGGAATTCTTCTCTTCTATGGACAACTAAAACTTCCGATGCAAATTTAGTTAAGTAATTTGCTTCTTCCATAGCGGAATCCCCGCCTCCGATTACAATTACTTTTTGATTCTTGAAAAAGAATCCGTCACAAGTAGCACAAGCCGATACACCGTAACCCATATATTTTTCTTCGCTTGGTATTCCCAACCATTTTGCTGTTGCACCAGTAGAAATTATAACTGCATCAGCAGTATAAACTTCTTTACCTGCTTCGATAACAAACGGTCTTTTTGAAAAGTCAACCTTAGTAACTTGTTTGAAAAATGTTTGAGCGCCAAAACGTTGAGCTTGTTTACGCATAATATCCATTAACTCCGGACCTTGAATTCCATGTTCAAAACCGGGGTAATTTTCTACTTCGGTTGTAATAGTTAATTGACCACCAGGTTGTAACCCTTCAAAAACAACAGGATTCAAATTAGCTCTGGCATTGTAAAGTGCTGCGGTTAACCCGGCTGGACCGGAACCGATTATTATCACTTTATGATGATTCTCTGACATAATAAATCTCCGTGTTTACTTCGTTTTATCAAAAATTATTTCATTTACATTTGATTCTAAAATCAAGAGAAAGATTCATACTGCTTTTTTATAAAATCTGCGTTTCTTTTCATTCCTTTTAGTTTTGCTCTACTAATTGGTGAATCGGCGAATTTCTTTTTGAATTGATTGTTTGTCATGTTATCAAATTCAATTAAGTTCAATTCACTTTCTCTCGGATAAAATTCCTTTTCAACAGTCACTTGAGGAAATTTTATATTCCAAGGACAGACATCTTGGCAAATATCGCAGCCGAATAACCAATTATCAAATTTACCTTTAAATTCTTCGGGAATCTCACCTTTGTTTTCAATTGTGAGATATGAAATGCATTTATTAGCATCAACAATATATTCATCAACAATTGCGTTAGTCGGACAAGCATCAATACACGCAGTACAGTTTCCGCAGAAATCCGCAATCGGTTCATTGTAATTGAATTCGATATTAGTAATTACGTTTGCAATAAAAAACCAACTACCGATTTCTTTTGAAATAACATTTGTATGTTTACCCATCCAACCGATACCGGAACGAACTGCCCAAACTTTATCCAAAACAGGACCAGTATCAATATATGTTTTTGCTTGAAAACTGCTGTCAATTTCTTTACACATGTCAACAAACTGATCGAGTTTTTGCCAAACAATTAGATGATAATCTTTACCCCAAGCATAGCGAGATATTTTACCGTAACCTTCTTTTTGATTATGTCGATGATCGGTATAATAATTTATTCCAAGCGAGATTACACTTACTGCATTATCTAATATTTTTGAAACATCCTCACGTTTATCAAGATTCCTTTCCATATATGACATTCCAGCCTGGTAATTTCTATCCAGCCAAATTTGAAGATGTTCGATTTCATCTTTCAGTTTTTCTGCTTTTGAAAAACCAACGAGTTCAAAACCAAGTTGATGAGCTATATGAATTATTTGTTCATTAGTCAATTTGGTTTACCAATTCAATTCTTTTTTAAAGACTTTTACATAAACATCATTTTCAATAATTTTCACTTCGTATGAGTCCAACCCTTTTCTTCCTTTTTCCATTTTACCGTCTGATAAATTAAATTTCCAGCCGTGTGCAGGACAAACAACTTTACAGTCTTCTATAAATCCATCATAGATTAACGCTGAATGTTGATGAGGGCAAATATTATTGAGAGCATAGATTTTACCGTCAACTTTAAAAACTGCTACTTCAACGTCATCAACAAAAAATCTTCTGCCGACTTTTTCTTTAAGATTATCAAACTTACAGATTTTTGTAAAGCCGTCTAGTTCGTTATTCATTTCAACTCTGTAAATAATTCTTTATGTGAAAATCCACGCTCGGTTTGTTGAACCGTTGCCATTGCTATGTTTGGATCATGACCAAAAATCAATTTCCAATCCTCTTCAACCGCTAATGTTAAATATTTTTTCTTTTCCTCAATAGTTTTAAGAGGTTGGATATCATAACCCATCAAATATACAACCGGAATTTGTGAATAGAATGGAACAAGATCAGCAGCATATAAGTAGGTCTTATTGCCGTCACTCAGATAAATAAGTTGTTGTGCTATGGTGTGACCATAAACTTTTATGAACGAAATTTCATCATCAAATTGAGCATCATTAGTGAAATTAAGTACGCCCTCTTCCGCGAGCGGAACAAAACGATCCGTGATGAAACTTCCTTTATCTTTATCAGATGAATTTAAGGAATATTCATAATGTTCTTTTTGAACATGATACTTTGCATTTGGAAATGCCGGAATAATTTTTCTATTTTCTTTTAATACGGCACCACCGACATGATCGAAATGAAGATGAGTTAAAATAACATCGGTAATTTGGGAAGGATCAACTCCTTTTTCTTTCAACGATTTGAATAAATCATTTTCCGATTGGTCAAGTTTATAAATACTTTTAAATTTATCATCCCAACCGGTTCCTATCCCGGTCTCAATCAATATTTTTTTTGAGTCACTTTGAAGAAGAAGGCAGCGAGCACCAAGTTGAATTCTATTTTTTTCATCAGCCGGATTAGTTTTTTCCCACAATGGTTTAGGAATAATTCCGAACATTGCCCCGCCATCTAACGCAAATGTGCCTGTTTTAATTTCTTCAACAGTATATTTTCCTATTTTCAACATACTCACGTTCTGTTTGTTATTGAAAGTTAAAAGATAGACAAGATATTAGATTATTTGAAGGGAGGAATTTGGTTAACATCGACAAATAAAATTCAATTTCTTAATAAATCAACAGAATAATTAGATTGAAAAAATAATATAAAGGATGCCAGTTTAATTCCTTGAATGTTCAGCCACCCACTTTTTCAAAAATTTTACAATCTCTTGTGTGTTGGCACCGGGAGTATAAAGTTCGCTAACACCCATCTCTTTCAACTTTTTAATATCATCTTCGGGAATAATACCGCCACCAAAAAGCAGAACATCATCAAGACCCTTTTCTTTCATCAAATCCAAGACTCTTGGGAAAATTGTCATATGAGCACCTGAGAGTAAACTAATACCTATAGCATCAACATCTTCTTGAATTGCGGCTTCGACTATCATTTCCGGGGTTTGACGCAAACCTGTATATATAACTTCCATACCTGCATCGCGTAAAGCTGCAGCAATAACTTTAGCACCGCGGTCATGTCCGTCTAACCCTGCTTTTGCAACAATTACCCTTATTTTCTTTTCCATTTATATTGCACCTCAATTATTAACATAAAAATAATTACTGCGGACTAAGAAAGTCAATTAATCAAGTTACACTTTAATCATTATCTTTAATATACTTATCGTAATACTCTCTTGCTTTTCGAAGATCGTAATCGGTATCAACGGAGAGACTTTCAAATTCGGTAACAACAATTTTTATCTTAAAACCGTTTTCAAGCATTCGTAATTGTTCGAGTCTTTCAATTTGTTCCAGGTCGGTCGGTTTTAGTTTTGTAAACTTCAACAATGCTTCTCTTCTATAAACATAAAGACCTATATGCTTGTAAATTTCGTAATTCTTAATTCTCTCGGAGTTTGTTTTTGCATCTCTTACAAATGGTATTGGTGAACGCGAAAAGTATAAAGCAAAATTATTATAATCGAATACTACTTTGGGTATTGAGGGACTTGTTAATTCATCAACTCTTGTAATCCTTTTTGCAAGCGTAGAAACTTCAACTGATGTATCGAATAATAAAGGCTCAATTGCCTCGTCAATCATTTTACCGGGAATAAACGGTTCATCGCCCTGAATATTTACAACTATTTTTGCGGAAGTCATCTCTTTAACTACATGTGCAATTCTATCCGAACCGGTGGGAATTTCTTTCGGCGTCAGTTTAACATGATTACAGAATTCCTTAACAACTTTAAAAACTTTTTCATCATCAACAGCTATGATTATATCATCAAGTAATTTTGATTTGCGTGCACTTTCATAAGTATGCTGAATCATAGGTTTACCCCCAATATTTGCAAGGGGCTTACCCATTAGACGGGATGATCCAAAACGGGCGGGAATTACACCAACTATCATAAATTATTTTTTATCCG
>DSBF01000249.1 GCA_011049495.1 Ignavibacteria bacterium | reverse complement strand
TTGGATTAGCTCTTTTTTGTAACTCGGCAGCTAACTTATCACCCCCTGTTGAAGATGATATTGAAATAATTTCCGGTAAAAGTAATTTATACAAATCATAAGATGACACTTTTAACGGACGTTTTGCATACAAATATGCATACGGATCAGGAGTTTGATAATTCTTTATTTGTAAAATCCCTTCATCAACAGCAGCTAATGTTACGTAAATATCTTTGTTTGGTGATGTTTTAATTAATATTGTTTGCTTTGTATTCGGTTTTACTTTTCCATTTGCAGTAATAGTAACAGGAAGTTTGTTGCTTGCTTTTTCAACTTTCATTGAAGCAAAACCGTGAGCAACTAAAAACGGTGCTTGGTTATCAATCTTATGTGGTCTGAACAAAGTTGCGGTAACATAAGTATTCGGCATAAACGAATCCTTAGCTTTTATATTTAGCTCGAATGATCTTTCCTTTACATCAACATATTGATGTTCGTAAACACCGTTTCTTTCAAAAGTGATTAACATTTTACCGGCGAAGGGAGTCATAAATAATATTTTAGAATTTTCACCAGGTTCATATTTTTCTTTATCGAAAACAATATCGATTCTTCCTTCTTTATCTACTTCAAAAGAAGATGCGGTTGAACTTCCCCAGCCGTAAGCATAAAATTCTTTATAAACAAATCCATCCGATTCATTTCCTTTCTTTGCAATCCGCAATTGATATTTCCCAGATTTTGAAAGAACAAACGGTATATCGGCAAGACCATTTTTGAAATTAATTACTTTTTCCCATTCTATTACTTCTTGTTCTTCTGATGCATAATAATATCTATCACCGTAATCTTTTTTAAGAACGGTTTTCCATTCATATCTAACAAGTTGAGCTGTTCCTGTAAAATCACTAATAGCCGCATCGTTATAATCAACAACTGCTGCTTGAAAGTTTAACTTTTCGTTTGTCCCGAAATAATAACCGGGAGCTTTAATTCCAACAAAATATTTTTTAGGATAGACTGAGAAATCCATTACCCTATTAACCGGTCTTCCTGTTAAATCGAAAACACTGACAAAAGCATAACCCTTTATTATACCTCCGCCGGATAAACCGCTTGGTACAATGTAAGTTATATCAGCTTCACCTTTCTCGTTTAAGTTTCCGTCAATGAATGTATTTTCAATTCTTGTATTCTCAGCGGTAGATCTTGAGAAATCATAATCGCGGAAAGTTCGACTGACAAAAGGTTGATGACGAAGTTGAATATCTGCTTCATACTTTAAGCCGCTTGCTTCTGTCCCGAATAAATATTCGGCTTCGGTTTTTATTTCTGCTTTTTCTCCTTCAAAGAATTTTTCTTTTTCTTTCTTTAATGAAACACGAATCTTATCAGGGACAAAGTCTTCAACACTAAATGAATAAACACCGATAAGTTGACTGCTTCCAATAAATAAATCTGCTCTGTATTGACCGGTTAATGCATAATCGGGAATGTTAAACGAAAGTTCGAATGAGCCCTCATTGTTTAAGTCTTTTTTGAATTCGTCGAATACTTTCCCTGTTGGTGAAATTACTTTTATTATTACGGGAAGATCTTTTACAACGTTAATATTGTTATCGCGAATGATTGCAGATATATTTGCTTTATCTCCGGGTCTATAAATATTTCTATCACCGTAAATAAATGCCTGGTAAGTATCGGAGTATTCTGTTTTACCGCCGACATCAAATCTCGATGTTTCTATAAAAGTTTCGCGCAAATCGATGTAATTAAAATCATCTCCTTTTTCTGCGGTAACTAATTGCGGGAAGAACCCTTTTAATTGTTCTTCAACATTGTTAAAAGTAACAATACCTTTGTCATTTGTTTTGCCTTGCAGCCTAACTTGGTTGTTAAATGAAATAACCGAAACCTCAACATCCGCAACCGGTTCGGCAGATTCAATAGAATTAACAAAAACAACAAACTGATTACTTGATTGCTTAGCAATAATTGCAAGATCGGAAATTGCAATCATTTTAGAATCTTGTATCCACCTGTCTTCATCGGAGCGGACAGTTACCGTATAAATTCCTTTTATATCTTTTCGTATTGTTTCGTTAAGATTAATATCAAGTTTTTGCAGCCAATTTCTTCCGCCGTTTAATTCAACTTTCTTTGTGTATAAAGAACGCCCGAAACTTTCGGTATAATAATATGGATTATAATATCCCCAAGAATCATTGTAAGTGTAAGAATAACGATCCAAGAAATGGATTAAGTTATTTTTAAATATTTGCGAGACTTCGATCTCTATCTTATCAACATTAACAACATTTGCCTGCAGATTTTTTTCACCGCCAAGCATTAAATATTTACCGCTCTTATCTGAAAAGTTAATTGATGGGTTAAGACTTACAAGCGATACTACTTGCTCGTATTCAAATTCAAGTTCGCCTCCGTATAAACCAGGCAGCCCTTTCTTTATCAACAGTTCAACGGTTTCTATATTTTCAAGATCGGCTTCAATTCTAAATGAACTTTCAGTTACGAAGAATTGCATATCTCGAATTGATTCAATAACAACATAATCTTTCAACTTTGTTTGATCGACCATTTGTGTTGTACCGATAATTATTGAAACCGTACTTCCGTCAAATTCAGAAGAGACTCCGGTAATTTGTAGTTTTGTAATTGGCGGTAACTTCTGCGAAAACGTTCTCGAATCTTGAAGCGGTTTTTTACCAATAACCGAGTTCAATCCTTTATCAATAGTTACTTTAAATTCCTGATCCTTTTCTGTTTGTTGAACTTCTCCAAAACTAACAGCCAATGTTGTATTGCTCTTTTGAGATACGATTTCGAAGTCTCTTACTTCTTTACCTTCTCTTAGAACAGAAATGAATTGTTTTAGTTGATCGGGGTTTACTGCATAATTAAAATTAATGTTTGCCTGAACTGAAAGTTCATAGGATTTATGAGGAATTCTTGTCCAAAAGAAATCAACTGACAGAACATCGAAATCGGGAGTGTAAAATTCATACTCGTCAAAATCCGGTGTAAAAGTTGAATTGAACAAAACTTTCTTCGTAATCTTAGCTTTATACTTTTGAATTGGTTCCAGTGGAACATCGGGAGAAAAAATTAATGTGCGCGAGTCCAGCCATTTATATTGACCGGGAATTTTCGGATCGAATTCAATAAACTCATCTGTTAGCCATTGTTCTAATTGATCTGCGGGGGCAAGATTTTCTGAAAACTCAACTGTAAATGTTGTGAGATTTTCTACTTCACCGGTTGGAGAGAACTCTTTTACTTTTACAGTGTTTGAAGGTCCGCACGAAAAGAACAATACGGTTATGAGAAATATAAATAAAATGTTTTTTTTCATAATAACCCCGATGCTTTTTAGTTTTGCACTAAGTGATTCAAGTACACCATTGAAAATAATCATTATGCAGTTTAATAGTGAAGTAAAAAATTTGATGATTTTTGTTATCCTAAACCCACAATGATAGCCATCTTAGCAACCTTCGAGGAAAAACTACATAAAACGCATACCCTTACCTTGAAGGTTTATCCCAAATTTGTTATAGAGTTTTTTAAAAACTAGTTTTACAAAATTTTGCCACCTAAATATCCTCTGATCCACCGTTTGGGGTTTAGATTGTATGTTTTTTTAATGACATAAAGACAATAATTTTATTATATTAATGTCAAATAATGCTCATGATTTTTTTTTCGTTAAAACAAAAATTAACAGGCTAATATTGAACTTATACATTCTATTTAAATTGCCATTATAATCAAAGCATGGGAAGTAAGGTAAATCCAAATATTAAAAAGAAATTAATCCCTCGACTTATAACAGTTTTTATTGCTGTTTTAATCTTCATGTCCTTATACCAATTTGCAAAGTTTTATTTACTCAGAGAGTTATCTGTTATTGAGTCTAATGTAATTACCATTATATTCGCCTCGGTTGTCGCTGCTGTTGCCGCTTACTTCATTATAAAGGATCACAATAAACTATTAGATGAAATTAATAAAGGGATTGCTGAAAGAAGGAAAATCTATCAGGAAAGTACACTTAATAATTCTATTTTAGAAGCCACACTTGAATCAACTATTGACGGAATTTTAGTAATAGATAGCAATGGAGAAATAACAAGAACAAATAAAAAATTTATTGAGCTATGGAAAATACCAGAAGATATTATTCAATCCAAAGACTCTCGTAAGTTATTCGAATTTATATCCTCTAATTTGATTAATCCTGATAACTTTTTAGACTTAGTAAAAGAGCTCAACAATAAAACTGACAAAGAAACACTTGGTACAATTGAACTTAAAGACGAAAGAATATTTGAGCAATATTCTATGCCTCAAATATTAGATAACGAAATCATCGGAAGAGTATGGAGCTTTCAAGACATTACAGATAGAATTAAAGCAGAGAAAGTATTAAGAGAAAGTGCCGAAACGTATAGAGCAATTTTTGAAAGTTCATCCGATGGAATGTTTTTGATGAGCAATGTCTTTATTGACTGTAACGATTCAGTCTGTACTTTATTTAACTGTACAAAGGAAGATATAATCGGTAAATCACCAATAGTTTTCTCACCGGAAATGCAGCCGGACGGCAGAGAGTCAAGTGTTTCTGCAAAAGAGAAAATAGAAAATGCTTTCAACGATAAACCGCAAAGATTCTATTGGAAGCATAAAAAAAAGGACGGAGAATTATTTGATGCTGATGTTTCACTAAACGCAATTGTTATTGGTGGTAAAAAAGTAATTCTTGCAATTGTTCGGGACATTACTGAAACCAAACGAGCACAAAATATTCGCGAAGTATTATATCAAATCTCCGAAGCGGCTTATACTGCATCGGATATGATTGCTTTATACAAAAAAATCCATGAAGCCGTCAGTTTACTTATGCCGGTAATAAACTTTTACATTGCAATTTACGATGAAAAAACCGACATGGTTTCCTTCCCTTATATGGTTGATGAATTTGACCCGCCTTACCCGCCTAAAAAAGCAGGGAATGGTTTAACGGAATATATTTTACGTAAAGGTGAAGCAACACTAATTGATGAAAAATTGGATTTAGAACTGCGTGAAGCCGGTGAAGTAGAACTTATCGGAACTCCGACTTTAATTTGGCTTGGTGTTCCGCTTAAAGTTGCGGGGAAAACAATTGGTGTGATTGTAGTTCAGGATTATCACAAAGCCGATACTTACGGTGAAGAAGAAAAACAGATACTTGTGTTTGTTGCAGAACAGATTGCACAGGTAATTGAAAGGAAACGTAACGCAGAAGCAATAAAGAAATTCTCCGAAGAACTGAAAGAACTAAACGCCACTAAAGATAAGTTCTTTTCCATAATTGCTCACGATTTGAAGAATCCGTTTATTACAATTATGGGATTTTCCGATATCCTTCTTGCCGATTATAATGAATTATCTGATGAGGAAAGAAAGTATTACATAGAAGAGATGAAAAAATCTGCAGACCTCTCACATAATTTACTTCAAAATCTATTGCAGTGGTCGCGTGCTCAAACAGGAAGAATTGATTATAATCCGGAAAAAATTAATCTCATGTCGGTAGTAAAAGAAAATTTCAATCTATTAGAAAAGACTGCTGCAAATAAAAACATCAAATTTATACACAAGATTTCCGAAAATATTTTTATTAATGCCGACGAAGCAATGCTTAATACTGTTCTTCGCAATCTATTAACAAATGCTATCAAGTTTAGTTATAAGAATAGTCAGATTACACTTGCCGCTGAAAATTACAATGAAAAGGAAATTATTGTTAAGGTAGTAGATTCGGGTGTTGGGATGAACAAAAACAGGGTTGATAGTTTATTCAAATTAGATACAACCAACACAACTCCCGGAACAGCAAACGAAGCCGGGACCGGTTTAGGGTTAATCCTTTGCAAAGAATTTATTGAAAAACACGGCGGCAAAATTTGGGTTGAAAGTGAAGAAGGCAAAGGAACCACATTCAATTTTACTCTTCCGAAATCCAATGATTAACTTTGCCTTCTAAATATATTACTTCCCGCTTATATTTATTTACTATTACGAAATTTGCCGCCTGGTAAATTAGTCCTAAGACCCGAATCTCATGAATTTCAATTCAAGTTAATTCGTGTCAATTCGTGAAATTAGTGTCTTATTTTACT
>DSBF01000397.1 GCA_011049495.1 Ignavibacteria bacterium | reverse complement strand
TGGAAATCTAATCTTATTGCCAAATGGGATAAAATAAAATTCATTAAAATTGACCATGAAAAAGAATCGAGTGAAATTAAAGTTGGTGATAAGTTTGTCGTTAACGCAGAAATTGATCTCGGTGAATTAACTCCCAACGATGTTGAAGTGCAAATTTATTTCGGTAAACTTGTTGCTAACGGCAATACTCAAAATAATTCCTATACTATTATGAATCATTTGTCGAAATCTAAGACAAATGTTCATTCTTATCAGGGCGAAGTTACATGTAAGGATACCGGTCAATTCGGTTATACGTTTAGAATTCTGCCGAAACATAAACTACTTATAAATCCATTTGAAATGGGTTTGATTAAATGGGCTAATTAATATATGCTTCTTGAAACTTTAGACATTCGTAAAAAAGACGTTATGATTTTTTCTCAAAATCGTTTTGATTTTAATAACAATTTCAGAATTATTTTTAAGTCGCAGAAAATTAAACGCCCGCATAAAATCAGCTATTTCGATGTATGCGAAATTGTTAAAGACCCAATTCCAAAAAATTTAATAGTGTACCGGCTATTAACAAATGTAACGGAACTTGACGGCTATTCTACCAAGTATGGGTATTTTATTAAGATAAACGGGAAACTCGAATTAATTTATTTCGACCCTGTTTTTGCAATTAAGGATATTAGGCATCTACGTTTTGACTTTGACCCGGAACTCTTTAGATTCAAAATTCAACAAGTTGGTCTTACTTCTGCAAGAGTTCAAGGTTTGGAAGCCGATTATGACGAGGTTTTCGGTTTCGATCTTAAAGCTCACGAAGCACAAAATCAAAATGATAAGATTTTTGCCGATGCCATCTTTGCTTTCGATGATACTTATATTGATGAAGATGAGCATTTTGATGATGACGATATTATCATTGAAAAGAAACTTAATGCTGAACTTGCTCGCGATTTTAAAAGCGATGGAATAACTCGTTTAGAAAATGTTTCCGAAGAAAAATCTGTAAATAAAGAAATACTTTCTAAACCACATTTTGATGATGACCCAAAAGGAATTTCTAAAAGAGATGAAAAAGTTGAGATGTTAAAAAAAGCAATGGGTATTAAATCAAACTTAAGCACAATTGAACAAGCAGAAAAATCTTCCGCGAAAACATCCTCTGAAAGTAGTAATGAGTCACTATTCGATCTATTTAAAAGCACTGCTAAGTTCTCGGAAATTGAATCGAGGAAAAACCAGTCGTTTATTCTTAAATTACAGAAAAATACTTAAATAGATTTTGATGTTACTAAACTTAATTTTATTTTAGTGCCGGAGAAAAAATGAAAGTTCCTTTACTCGATCTTAAACCTCAGTATAATTTCCTTAAATCAGAATTGGACGAGGCTCTTCTTAGAGTTGCTCAATCTCAATATTTTATTCTCGGTCCCGAAGTGGAAAAAATGGAGAAAGAATTTTGTGATTTTCTCGGTTCTAAATATGCTTACGGCGTTTCATCCGGCACCGATGCGTTGCTTCTTGCTTTAATGTCAATCGATATCAAACCCGGTGATGAAGTAATTCTACCTACATACTCGTTTTTTGCAACAGCGGGTGTTGTCGCAAGGTTAAATGCGCTGCCGGTTCTAACCGACTGCGATCCGGTAACTTTTAATATTGATCCTAACGATATTGAAAAAAGAATAACCAAAAAAACTAAAGCAATTATCCCGGTTCACCTTTATGGACAAAGCGCCGAAATGGATCAGATCATGGAAATTGCTAAAAAGTATAATCTATATGTTATTGAAGATGCTGCACAAGCTATTAGTACACAATATAAAAACGGAAAATCAGTTGGTACAATCGGGCATATTGGATGTTACTCTTTCTTCCCGAGTAAAAATCTTGGATGTTTCGGCGATGGGGGATTAGTTACTACTAATGATGATGAATTAGCTTATAAATTAAAAATTATGAGAGTTCACGGTGGTGATCCAAAATATTACCATAAAGTGATTGGTGGTAATTTTAGAATTGATGCTCTTCAAGCTGCGGTGCTTAGTGTCAAACTTCCTCATCTTAATTCATGGTCACAAAAAAGAAGAAATAATGCCCAACTTTATTCTAAACTTTTTATAGAAAAAGGTTTAGCTTCTTCGGAAGGTATGACACAATTTAATGATATCGAAAAAATACTTTTGCCAAAAGCTGTTTATGAATCTGATACGTTGCAAAATTTCCACATCTATAATCAATATGTTGTTAGAGTTAAACACCGCGATGAGTTGAGAGCATATTTAACCGATAAATCAATCGGCACGGAAATTTATTACCCTATTCCTTTCCATTTACAGGAGTGTTTTAATTATCTTGGGCATGATAAGGGTGATTTTCCGGTTTCCGAATTTTGTGCCGATACTTCGGTTGCACTTCCGATTTACCCTGAACTCTCGGGTGAACAAATTAATTATGTTGTTGATTCAATCGAAGAATTCCTTTCAAAGGGCTAAGGAATTTTTTTACATATTCCAAGAAGAAAAAATCTATAATGATTTAGATCAAAATGTGCATTATATTTAATGCATAATGCGACATTTTATGCTAAATTTATTGTTGTAGGTTTCAAGATAAATAAATTAATTGTAACCAAGTTGTTTGTCTCAATTTTAAAATGGGACTCACTTGGCGAAGCTGTATTAAAAACCAAGTATAAAGTTCAAAGGATAAAGGCAAAAGGTAGAATTAACAATTTATGAAAAATGAATTGTCGAATAGATTGTTAAAATTCGCGGTTGATATAATCGTATATCTTCGAACTATAAAAAATTTTGAAGAAGCAAAAATTATAAAGTATCAGTTGATTAAATCGGCATCTTCAGGTGGTGCCAATTATGAAGAGGCTCAGGGTGCTCCTTCTAAAACTGATTTTAGCAATAAAGTTCGTATTGCCTTAAAAGAAATGCGTGAATCAAATTACTGGTTAAAAGTTATTAAAGATGCTAAAATTGATAATCAGCCTATTCTGGAAGAATTAATTAACGAATCAGAAGAATTAAAAAGAATATTAGGAAAAATAGCTAGCAAAACAAGAAAGGGCAATTGATCTTAACTTTCGACTTTGTCTTTCCCTTTATTTCTTATCCTTTGTCCTTTATCCTTTATCCATTGTCCTTTATCCTTGATATCCACTCATCAAATCATATAATTTATTAGGCTCTAACTCAATGAACAACAAAAACACTTTACTTGAAAAAATTTACAGTAAGTCAGCCATCGTAGGTATCATTGGGCTTGGTTACGTAGGTCTGCCACTTGGACTCGAATTCATCGAAAGCGGGTTCTCAATTATTGGTTTCGATATTGATGAAAAAAAAATCCCTATCTTAAAGCAAGGGAAGAGTTATATAAAACATATTAACGGCAATAGAATTCAAAAAGCTATTGATACAGGGAGATTTGATGCTACTACTGATTTCTCTCGTCTTACAGAAACTGATGCAATTATTATATGTGTCCCGACTCCCCTCGACGAACACCGCGAACCGGATATGTCTTATATTGTTGATACTGCCGAGACAATTCAGAAATACTTAAAACCCGGACAGCTTATAACTCTTGAATCTACAACATATCCCGGTACAACAGAAGAAATTTTATTACCATTATTCGAATCCGCCCCCTCGGTTTCACATTTGACGTCTGGCGTCTCACGTTACTCCGTTGGCATCGACTTCTTCCTCGCGTTCTCTCCGGAACGTGAAGATCCGAATAACCCGAGTTACACTACAAAAACTATCCCTAAAGTAATCGGCGGTGTTACACCCGATTGTCTTGAAGTCTCTAAAGCATTATATGACGCAGTTCTTGATCAAACCGTAGCAGTAAGTTCACCGCGTGCCGCCGAAGCAACTAAGCTTTTAGAAAATATTTATCGGTCGGTTAATATTGCTCTCGTTAATGAACTCAAAATGGTTTTCCATCGAATGGATATCGATATTTGGGAAGTTATTAACGCTGCATCAACTAAACCTTTCGGATATCATCCGTTTTATCCTGGTCCCGGTCTGGGCGGACATTGTATCCCCATAGACCCTTTCTATTTAACTTGGAAAGCACGTGAGTATGAAGTCAATACAAAGTTTATAGAACTTGCCGGCGAAATAAATACTTTTCAACCTTATTACGTCGTTACTCGTACAATGGAAATTCTTAACGATCATGGAAAATCACTAAAAGGTTCTAAAGTACTGATACTCGGTGCCGCTTATAAAAAGAATATTGATGATATGCGTGAATCACCGTCACTGAAATTAATTGAAATACTTCGATCCAAAGGAGCAGAAGTCGATTACAATGATCCTTACGTTCCCAAACTACCTGCGACACGAAAATATAATTATGATTTGAATTCGGTAGAACTTACTAAAGATAATCTTAATAAGTATGATTTGATATTACTATCAACCGATCACGATGATTATGATTATGACTTTATAATGGAAAATTCAAAAATAGTAATCGATACACGCAACGCATTCATTAAACATGGTATCAAAAGTGACAAACTCTTCGATGCATAGACTTTGTTGCTGATAATGATTTAGTATCACTAAGTATCACGAAGTTGTTCACCAAGTTTCACAAAGTAAAAAATATTTTGATGCCTTTAGCCTTTGAACATTATCCTTTGAACATTGTCCTTTGAACATTGTCCTTTGAACTTGACTTTACCCCATGAAACTTTGTGATCCTAAAAATTCAATTAATCCACTAATTCGAAAATCTGGAGTGATTTTTACGACATCCCGCTGCCTTTGCGCTTTTTGCATCCCGATGCTGTATATCGGGATTAGCGGACGTTAATCCAAAAATGAAAAACTTCGCACTCACCGGCATCGCCGGTTACATAGCGCCCCGACATCTAAAAGCAATTAAAGAAACCGGTAATAACTTAATTGCCGCTGTCGATCCGCATGATTCGGTTGGAATACTCGATCAATATTTTCCTGAGACAAGCTTCTTCACCGAATTCGAACGCTTCGATCGTCATCTCGAAAAATTACGCCGTGAAGAAACTGAAAATAAATTAGATTATTTATCAATCTGTTCACCTAATCATCTGCATGATGCACATATCCGTCTTGGACTCCGTTTAGGCGCCGATGTTATTTGTGAAAAACCTCTGGTCTTAAATCCATGGAATCTTGATATTCTTGAAAGTCTTCAAGAAGAATTCAAACAAAAAATTTATACTGTTCTGCAATTACGTGTACATCCGGCTTTAATTGAGTTGAAAAATAAAATTGATAATGAAAAATCTAACTCAAAGAAAGAAGTTGTTCTTACATACATTACTTCTAGAGGTAATTGGTATAACTTCTCTTGGAAAGGTGATGTAAAAAAATCGGGTGGTGTTTCGACTAACATCGGAATTCACTTCTTCGATCTATTAATGTGGTTCTTCGGTAAACCGATTCATTCCGAAGTTCACATTAATCAAGAAGATAAAATGGCGGGATTTTTAGAACTTCCTAATGCAAATGTAAAATGGTATTTATCAATAGATGGAAATGATTTACCAAAATCAGCTCTCAATGCAAATCAAAGAACTTATCGTTCTATATTAATTGATAATCAAGAAGTTGAGTTTACTCAAGGGTTCACTGACTTGCATACTGTTATCTATCAAAATGTTTTAGAAGGAAACGGTTTTGGCATCGAACACGCTCGTCCATCAATAGAACTAGTACACAGTATCCGCAATGCAAAGGTTATGGTAAAATCTGATTTCAATAGGCATCCGCTAATTGGAGAGAAATATTAACGAATTTAACGCATTGACGAATTTGCGAATTGATTTAATAGAATGAATTACAAAAATTTTGAAGAATTACCTATTTGGAAACAAGCTAGAGAAATTGTTAATCTTATTTATAAAATAATTGACGGTAATGAGTCACTAAAAAAAATTGAGATTAACAAATCAATTGAAAGGAGCCGGGATATCAATTATGAATAATATTCCGGAGGGATTTGATTCAGATAATAATGTAGAGTTCATACGATTTTTGAAATATTCACAGAGATCATGTTCTGAATTAATGTCAATGAGTTATATACTATCTGATATTTATCAGATCAAAAATGAATCAAGAATATTGTATAAAAAGCTTTTAGAAGAAAGAAAACAGATTAAAGGATTTATCAAATATCTTAAATCAATTAAAAAGTGAT
>DSBF01000369.1 GCA_011049495.1 Ignavibacteria bacterium | reverse complement strand
GTTATTACCTTAAAGGTTACTGTTTTCAGACCTTTCAGGTAACTTAATTTTAGCCTATTAATGCAACATTGAAGGTTAAAAACAAGCAACCTTCAATGTTTGTGCGTAAGGTGAGTTATTAATATATAATTGCCGAAAGGTATCCCACAACTTCTTCGGTATCGCCGCTGGTGTCACTCGAATCACTTCTGTGAATTATTTTTGAATTGGTCTTATTGAGTTTATGTGCTGCTTTCAGCAATGCCACAATACCACCGCCGCCGCATGCCTCGCAAGTTCTCTTCGAAAGTTCTTCTTGCAATAAATCAAATTGAAATTCGAGAATTCTGTTTGCTACAATTGAATCAAGCTTATCCGCTTCAATCTTGGTATAGAAATGCGATAGGTCCGTACTAGCGATGATTAATATATTCTCATTATAATTTTGAGCTAATTTCTCTGCTAATTCATCAATATAAATTTTTGACTGATCACCGATAACGACCGGTAATATATTTATCCCGGGATAAAGAAATTGTAAAAACGGAAGATGTACTTCCAGGGCATGTTCGGCATGATGACCGTTCGAGCCCATAAAAATAGCGTTGCTATGTTCGATAAAATTTTCTCTTAACTTATTATTCACTTTAACATCACCAAGAGGAGTTCTATACGCGTCCCCTTCATATACCGAAATACCGGGAAAATATTCTCTATGGCTTGGAGAAATAATTATTGCCGTTTCATATTGTTTACCGGAGACAGCATGATAACCGTAAGCAGCAGTCTTACCCGAATATACATAACCTGCATGAGGCGCAATTAAACCAAATACGTTACTGTATTTCTTTTCGGAGGAGACATTTTCAAATAATTGTGATAATTGTGTTCTTAATTTTTTTTCATTTGCCGGATAAAACATTCCGGCAACTGCCGGTTCTCTTATTAATGTCATCATTCCTCCAAATCTTTTTCACTAAAGACTAAAGCCGTAAATAAAGAAATATTTAACAACCTTTTCCGCCATAAATCTTGGGGGACTCCTGTTTTCCTACATATCGCATTTAAAAATTGTTCTTTATCCATACCGTGTTCAATAGGTACCTGTGGTAGAAGTAAGCCACGTCTTCCGCTTTCTTCCAAAATTAATCCGTGTTTACCGAGTTCAATTTTATCGTAACTTTTCATAGGGAATGCTTCTGATAACACTGATATTTCTATTTCAATATTCTCGTATTCCTCTTCAGTTAAAGGATAAAATCTCGGATCTTCAAACGCAGCATGCTCGGCGGCTACCTGTATGGTTTGATATAAAGGATCATCCGAGGTTATATATCCGATACATCCCCGGAGTTCGCCGTTCATTGTTAATGTTACGAATACTCCGCATTTTGATTTTAAGTTCGGATATTTCGCAATGTTGAATTCAACAACCTTTTCAATATCAAAAAGTTTTTCTTCGATGCTTGCTCTTGCTAACTGGATTAATATTTTTTTTTCTTCGAGTGAGAATTCCATTTTTGCTTATTTGATTTTATATATATCTAATTCTTCTTTTCCTTTCAATAAAAAGAGGAAGTCTTTATATACAAAAAAGGAATCGGTCATAAAAGATTCGGTGTTGGGAGTAAGAGTTAGATTTAATAATTCTTTCCCGTTTTGAGAATCAATAGCAGTAAATTTATTTACCATACTATTATCGAATACTTTTGAATGGTAACTCGCAAAAAGAACATTTCTAAAAACAGTATATTCAACTTCATCGAGAATTTCAAGGTTTGATTTAAGCTCTTTTATAATTCCGGCACCCTTTTCGTTTTCTGGTTGACTAGTCTCCGGGAAAATGTAATCATTATATTTTTCCTCTTCTCGCGACTGATCATAAATAGTATTGACTCTTTCCGCGTTATTTCCTAAATCATCTATTAACTCGCCGGTCTTATAATTCAATGTATAGAAGGTTCTTCCTTCAAACTGCTGTTTGAAACAATAAACTTTATTGTCGTAAATAAATAGGTATGAATACTCCTCGTTACGCCAAAGAATGTCTTTTGATTTGATACTATATGCAATTACTTCTTTGTGTCCCGGCATATCCGGTTTGGAATATTTATGGAAGAAAATTATTCCTTTATAAATTTTTTCAATTCCAATCCAGAATTTTTCTTCAAGCTGTAAATCCGTGAATATTTTTTCTTTTGATACAAGATCAAAATTATCAAAGTAAACTTGCTTATCCGATGTATCTCGCTTTTCGATTACAACATTTTCATCATCGGTAATTAATATCCGCCAGATTTGCTTGTTCGGTTTGTATTCTATGTGTCTTTCAAATTTCATCTTTTATTCTTTCTCTGTGGCTCTCCGTGTTATCTCCGCGGTTCTTTGTGTAAATGCTTTTTGGTCACCCACAAAGTGGTGGGTTTGCCAAGAGGTCGCAGAGTACCTCAGAGAACCATGTAGTTTAATTTACCGGTTTAAATTTAGCTGTAAAATGTCGAAGCATCGGCGCTTCGTATGTTATTTCATAACCTTTTAGTTTATCCCTGTTTTTGAATACTTCAATCACAACTTCAGCTACAAAATCAATATGGCTTTGAGTATAAACTCTTCTTGGGATTGCCAATCTTACCAGTTCCATCGGCGGTGAAATCAATTCTCCGGTTTTCTTATCATATTTACCAAACATAACGCTACCTATTTCTACCGCACGAACTCCGCCTTCAATATAAAGTTCACAAACGATTGATTGCCCAGGATATTGATTTGGAGAAATATTCGGCAAAAATCTTTTCGCATCTATATAAATTGCATGTCCGCCCGGCGGTTCGATAATCGGAACACCGGCTGCAACAACTTTTTCGCCGAGATATTCCGTACTTCTAATTCGATACTGTAAATAATGTTCATCAACTACTTCTTCTAACCCTTGAGCTACTGCTTCCAAATCTCTACCGGCTAATCCGCCGTATGTTGGAAATCCTTCGGTAACAATTAAAAGATTACGGCATTTCATAGCAAGTTCTTCATCGTTGAGAGAAAGGAACCCGCCGATATTAACAAGAGCATCTTTCTTTGCACTCATTGTTGCGCCGTCACCGTAAGAAAACATTTCTTGACAGATTTCTAAAACTGATTTATTCTCATAACCTTTTTCTCTCTTTTTAATAAAGTATGCATTTTCCGCAAAACGGCATGCATCGAAGAAAAGAGGGATATTATATTTTTTACAAACTGTACTAACATCTTTCACATTCTGCATTGATACAGGTTGTCCGCCGCCTGAGTTATTTGTTACTGTCAACATTACAAGCGGAATATTTTCAACTCCGGTTTCTTTAATGAAACTTTCAAGTTTCTCAACATCCATGTCGCCTTTAAAATCTGCTCTTTGATCAGGATGCTTACCGACTTCACAAAGAAGATCAACAGCATCTGCACCGCTAAATTCAATGTTTGCTCTGGTTGTATCGAAATGTGTATTGTTTGGAATATACTTGCCGGGTCCGCCAAGAATAGAAAACAATATTTTTTCGGCTGCTCTTCCTTGATGTGTTGGAATAATAAATTTATCCCCGGTAATTTTTCTTACTGCTGCTTCAAACCTGAAAAAGCTTTTTGAACCGGCGTAAGCTTCATCGCCATCCATTATTCCAGCCCACTGTTTGGAACTCATTGCCGAAGTTCCGCTGTCGGTTAGTAAATCAATCAATACATCATCAGCATGAATTAAGAAAGGATTGTACCCGGCTTCTTCTAATATTTTTATTCGTTCTTCTTTTGTGGTAAATCTAATTGGTTCAACTGATTTGATTTTGAAAGGCTCAATTATAGTTTTCATTAAAACTCCATAAAATTTTTGTACAGAAACTTACCTCAATAGTGAAAAAGAGGCAAATAAATCGAATTTTCACGAAATCAACAAAAACCGTAATTTATACTTGACAAAATGTAAATAATACTTTACATTTTGTCGTGAATAATTGCTTATTTAATGAAAAATAGAATAAAAATACTACGAGCGGAAAAAAACATTTCTCAAGATGATTTGGCGAAACTTGTAGATGTTTCTCGCCAAACTATCAACGCAATTGAAAATGGAAAATTTAATCCTTCCGTTAGACTCGCCTTAAAAATGTCAAAAGTTTTCGGATGCAGCATCGAAGATATTTTTCAATTAGAGGAGAATGAAAAATGACACTAAGAGGAAATTTACGTGCGTTTCATTTTATCGAACTTTGTACCGGTTATTGCTCGCTGTACTATTTTACTTTTTTGGTGATTTTGGCTTAATTGGAATTGTTTTGTTTTTTATAGGAATGGCTCTTACGATGAAAAAAGATTTTGATGAACGTGAAATTTATTTGAGTTACAAAATCAGTAGTTATGAAGGAATTTTTATCGGGGCAGTAATGACGGTAACATACTTTAAATTTCCCGATGCTAATTGGTTTTACGTATTCCTTGTTATCGCATCTATAGCTAGAGGAATCATCGGTATCGTTTCTTTTAAAATGAAGTGATCTTTGAATAAAATAGGGTGTGCAGTGTAAATATAAAATACATTTCACCACAAAGAAATCAGAATAACAAAAAGTTTGTCCGACTAAAAAGAGTTCTTGCACTGCTTAATTGAAAATTAGTAATTTAACACAGGCATCTCATTTAATTAATCATTTGGAGGGGCAATGGATGAATTGAAAGACCAGAAAGTAAAATCCGAAGTAGAATCATCGGAAGAGGATTTTGAATTGAATCATACCGATAAGCTTGTAGGTGTTTTTGCCGAACCCGGAAGTACTTTTAAACGTATTTCAAAAGTTGGTACAAAAACTACCGATTGGCTTATTCCCATCTTAGTTGTAATAATTGTTTCCATAATCTCAAATTATGTAATGATGAGCAACCCTACAATCAAATACTCGATTATGGAAAAGCAGATGCAGGCTGTTGAAGAAAGATTTGATGAAATGGTTGAAAAGGGACAGATGACCGAAGCTCAAAAAGAACAGCAGCTTCAGCAAACGCGTGATTTTATGGACCAGCAAGGAGGCACTCAATTAATTTTTTCAACTCTCGGAATTTTGATTTTTACTTTTGTTATGTTCTTCATTGTCTCGGGGGTTTTCTTTGCGGTTACAAAGTTTGGTTTAAAAGGTGAAGGTGATTACAAAGGGGCAATGGCGGCTTACGGACTTCCACATTACATTATTGTGATTCAAGTTATTGTTATGGTCATACTCGCTTTTGTACTTGAGAGGTTTATTCAAGGGACAAGTGCTGCTGCAATATTAGACAGTGACAAAACAACCTTCGCCAGTTGGGCTTTAGCTAAACTTGATATTTTTTCAATTTGGTTTTATGCCGTTGTTGCTGTTGGATTTGCAAAGATGTTTAAGTCGGAAAGTTATGGAAAATATTTCGGGATGGTTTTCGGTTTATGGCTCGGTGTAAGTTTAATATTCTGGCTTCTTGCCGATGCATTGCCGTTCTTACGCTGGTTCGGGGTGTAGGATATTTGTGGGTTAAAGGTATATGGGTAAATGGGTATAGGGGGGTATAGGGTATAAAAGTTATCCTCACCCCTTATACCTTATACCTTTATCACCAATAACTTTATCTCCATATTACTCTATTCCACCCTTTTTATACCTCTATTATCTGCCTTTATTAACGTCAACTTTTTTCTTAACATAGTTTATATAGCCGTTTAATGTAACCTTAGCAGATTCAATCAGGTTTAATCCCTCATCTTTCAAATTATTTTCTATGTAATCAAAATCGTAACAACTTAGGAGATGATCCTTTAGTTCGTATAATGAACCTCTTGAAATCCTATAAAATTGAATCCCTTCACGATAATGATATTTTCCGTAACCTTCCGATATATTTGCAGTTGTACTGACAGCAGCTTTCCTTATTTGAATAGCCAAATTGAATTTTTCTTCTTCAGGCAAATGCGGTAAGATTTTCTTATAAAAGAATAATTTTACGATCCGGCATTTTTGCCAAGCTTCAAGAGTTGTAAAATCTCTTTTATCATCATAAAATTCTTTTGGTTCTTCAATAATAAATTCGTTGATATCAGTCATCGAATTTCCCTCATTTATTATTAATAACTCACCTTACGCAAAGGTGTTATTACCTTAAAGGTTACTGTTTTCAGACCTTTCAGGTAACTTAATTTTAGCCTATTAATGCAACATTGAAGGTTAAAAACAAGCAACCTTCAATGTT
>DSBF01000238.1 GCA_011049495.1 Ignavibacteria bacterium | reverse complement strand
GCTAATCCTTTTGATGCTGCGTCACCAACAACTATTCCAAGTCTATCACCTTGAGCACCAATTTCAAGATAATCGAAAAAATCACCGCCGATTATTTTTGCAGGAACTGTTATTCCGAATAAGTCATAGTTATGGAAGGAATATTCGTGTTCGGGTAGTATACTTTTTTGTAATTGTTTTGCCCTATCAATATCTTCAATCAAATCTTTTCTTGAAACAGAAGCGCGCCATGCATTAAGTTTTGATGTAAGAATTGTTGCAACAATATTTAATGTATAACCAAGGTCATCATTTATTTCCTCGCTGTTTACAACTAATAAATATTCGTAGTATCTATCGTCAGCAACTTTAATTTTTAAACCAACACCGGAAGCAGAGTACTTAAAAATTCCTTTACTGATAAGAAACTTATTAGTTTCATTAGCAAGAACTGTTCTTTCTTTTGTAATTTCTTTGAAAATAGGATATTCGTCAATCGGTAATTTGAAATCCGTTGGAATCTTTTGAACGTCGCCGGTTTGATAAATCAATTCATAGGCTTTCAGAAATTTATTTAGTTTCCAAATTCTTCCGCCGGTAACTTTAATTTGTTCTCTTGCAACAATTTGATCCAGTACTTCTTTTAACATTTCGTTTTCGGTTTTAAATCTGCGAGAAGTAATAGAATCTAATGTGCGGATAAGTTTTTTCTGTTCCATAAGTATACTTAATATAATGAAAAGTGAAATTGATTTGTAAAATTAAATAATTTGATTGGGTTATAAAATCAAAAACTTTACCGTAATTAAAAATTCTCTGCTATGGTGGGTCAAATAGTAATAATAATTAAAATGAATCAATTATTTCGGCTAAAGAAATGTCCTTTTGCGTAAGTCCGCCTGCACTGTGAGTTGATAATGTTACTTTTACTTTATTCCACGAATGAATTAAAATATCCGGGTGATGATCAGCTTTTTCAGCTTCGATACCAACTTGAGTAACAAAACCGATTGACCGGGTGAAGTCTTTAAATTCGAATTCTTTCACAATAGAATTACTTTGGTAATTCCATCCGATCAACCGGGTTAGTGCAGAGTTAATCTCTTCTTTAGTCAATTTACTCATAAAATCACCTTATGCACGTATCATGCCCGAATGTCTTAATCGGGCATCTATTAGAGAGATCCCCGCTAAATACACGCGGGAATGACAGAGTGATTTCAAAATTATGCGTGATGTGAGTCATTAAAATCTTTCTTAATCAATTGCTTCTTCTTTTTTACTTTCACCGCTTCCGTTATTTTCATCAGCTTCTTCATCATCGCCTTTCTTTGATGATAATTTCGGTGAAACAAAATATAGTTCTTCGGTATTCTTTTTATGTTTTACAACAATTTTACTTCCCTCTTTGAAATGACCAAGCAACATTTCTTCAGCAAGCGGATCTTCAATATATTTTTGTATTGCTCTCTTGAGCGGACGGGCTCCGTATTTTTGATCGAATCCTTTGTCTGCCAAGAACTCTAATGCAGATTTATCGAGTTCTATTTCCATCTTGTTATCTTCAACATTCTTAACCAATTCTTTTATTTCTATCAATATAATTTTCTCAATATCATCAATCTCAAGATTTCTAAATACAATTGCTTCATCAATTCTGTTTAAGAATTCCGGGTTGAATAATTTCTTCATTGCGTCTTCAACGGTATTTTTCAATTTCTCATATGCATTAGCTTCTAATTCATCTGCAAAGCCAATTCCCCCGGTTGCTTTAATATCCTTGGTGCCCACGTTGGAAGTCATTATTATAATAGTATTTTTAAAATCGACTCTTCTACCTAAACTATCTGTTAGCTGACCATCGTCAAGAACTTGTAGCAATATATTAAATACATCGGGATGAGCTTTTTCAATCTCATCGAACAGAACTACCGAATAAGGCTTTCTTCTGACTTTTTCAGTTAACTGTCCACCCTCTTCATAACCGACATATCCGGGAGGTGCACCTACTAAACGAGAAACAGAATATTTTTCCATGTACTCGCTCATATCAATTCTAATTAATGCTTCATCGGAATCGAAAAGATATCTTGCTAAAACTTTTGCAAGTTCAGTTTTACCGACGCCAGTAGGTCCTAAGAAAATAAAGCTGCCAATTGGTCTATGAGGATTTTTTAATCCGGCACGTGTTCTTCTGATAGCTTTTGTTAACTTGATAACAGCTTCATCCTGACCAACGATTTTAGATTTAAGAGCATCTTCCATTTTGAGAAGTTTTTCAGATTCGGCTTGAACAACACGAGTAACTGGAATTCCTGTCATCATAGAAACAACTGTAGCAATATCATCTTCGGAAACGTCATGAATAATGTCTTTTGTTTTGG
The DNA here is from genome assembly GCA_011049495.1 of Ignavibacteria bacterium. Classification (GTDB taxonomy): domain Bacteria; phylum Bacteroidota; class Ignavibacteria; order Ignavibacteriales; family Melioribacteraceae; genus SURF-28. The sequence goes on along the minus strand of DSBF01000238.1, from coordinate 3,863 downwards.
CATCCCATTCACGTTTTGCAATTTCGAGGTCTGAGTGCAGAGTTCTTTCTTTATCTCTTAACCTAGCGGCTTGTTCATAATCCTGTTCCTTAACAACACGAATTTTCTCATGCTTAACTTTTTCAATTTCTTCTTCGAGTTTAAGAATTTCTTCACTAACGGTAAAATTACCCATGTGTACACGAGACCCGGCTTCGTCAATAACATCAATTGCTTTATCGGGCAAATGTCGATCCGTAATATATCTGGCACTCATTTTAACAGCGGAAGTAATTGCTTCATTTGAATATTTTACATGATGATGCTCTTCATACTTAATTTTAATGTGTTCCAAAATTTCCACTGTTTCGTCGATAGACGGCGGATCAACCATAACTTTTTGGAAACGTCTATCTAATGCACCGTCAGTTTCAATATATTTTCGGTATTCATCAAGCGTAGTTGCACCAATACATTGAATATCACCGCGAGCCAATGCAGGCTTAAACATATTTGATGCATCAAGCGAACCGGATGCACCTCCGGCGCCAACTATTGTATGCAATTCGTCAATAAATAAAATTACATCGTCTGCTTTTTCAAGTTCGGTCATTAATGCTTTCATCCGTTCTTCAAATTGTCCGCGATACTTAGTACCGGCAACTAACCCGGCTAAGTCAAGTGTTACAATTCTTTTGTCTTGTAAAATTCTAGGGACTTTTCTTTGATGAATTCTTAGCGCAAGACCTTCAGCAATTGCAGTTTTACCGACACCCGGTTCACCTATAAGTACCGGGTTGTTTTTCTTTCTTCTACTTAAAACTTGAGCAACTCTTTCAATTTCTTTTTCACGCCCGATTACCGGGTCAAGTTTATCATCAGCAGCAAATTTCGTCAGATCCCTTCCGAAATTATCTAGAACGGGAGTCTTAGTTTTTTCGGTTTTTTGTCCGCCCTTTGATTGAGGAGTTCCCGGATGAGTAAAACCTTTTGTCGGCTGATCAGGATCTTTTGTACTGAGAATTGAATTTAATTCCGCTCTTGCAGTATCATAATTTACATTAAACTGATGCAGAATTTGAGTTGCGATATTATCTTCATCTCTAAGAAGAGAAAGCAAAATATGTTCAGTTCCAATAACATCGGATTTATAAATTTTTGATTCGATCTGAGTGATCTTGAGAACTTTTTCGGCTTGTTTTGTTAACGGGATATTGCCGATTGTTAAAGTACCACCGGCACTTCTAACCGTATCCTCAATTGCCTTTTTTAGTTTAATAAGTTCAACATCAAGGTTACGGAGAATTTTAACCGCGACACCTTGTCCTTCACGAATAATACCGAGCAGCAAATGTTCTGTACCGATATAATCGTGTCCCAACCTTAAAGCTTCTTCTCTACTTAATCTAATTACCTCTTGCACTCTTTCGGAAAAATTTCCGTCCATAATAATATCCTTTACCTAATTTGTTTTTATCTCTAACATTAATCTGATTAAAATTGTTTCAAAAATACATATAATGTATCCTGATTACAAGATAACAAAAGATGCAGAAATTATACAATCCATAAATGATTTCCGGTTTTTTAGAACATTGTAGTTTTTTTTGTTAATTTAATACCAATAAAGACAAATAAAAAGGAGTAACAATGGACGCAGTATCAGGTGTATCAATATTAATAATAATTGGAGCAGTGTTTTTATTACTGCTTTTCTTCTATTTTGTACCGATAGGATTGTTTATTACCGCATACTTTTCGGGTGTCAGATTAAAAATATTCAAAGACTTGGTAGGAATGAGACTTAGAAAAGTTTCGCCCCCGGTAATAGTTCGAAGCCAAATTTCAGCAACAAAAGCCGGTATTGATTTAGAGACAGCGTTGCTGGAAGCACATTACCTCGCCGGAGGTAATGTTATTAAAGTTGTAAATGCTTTGATTTCGGCAAACAAAGCAAATTTAAGTTTAAGTTTCGAAAAAGCAGCAGCAATTGATTTAGCCGGACGTGATGTTTTGGAAGCAGTTAAAATGTCTGTTCTTCCAAAAGTAATTGAAACACCGTTAGTAGCGGCAGTTGCTAAAGATGGTATTCAGTTGAAAGCAAAAGCATTAATTACAGTTCGTACCAACATTGAAAGATTGGTTGGCGGTGCCGGTGAAGCAACAATATTGGCTCGTGTTGGTGAAGGTATCGTATCAACTATCGGCTCAAGCGATTCTCACAAAGCTGTATTAGAAAATCCCGATAGCATATCTAAAGTTGTACTTGCGAAGGGTTTGGATTCCGGAACAGCTTTTGAAATTCTTTCTATTGATATTGCCGATGTTGATGTGGGTACAAATATAGGCGCTATTTTGCAAACTGATCAAGCCGATGCAGATCTGAAAGTTGCGCGTGCAAAAGCAGAAGAAAGAAGAGCTGCCGCTGTTGCAACTGAACAAGAAATGAAAGCAAGAGTTGCAGAGATGCGTGCTAAAGTTGTTGAAGCCGAAGCAGAAATTCCAAAAGCAATTTCAGAAGCATTCAGAGCCGGTAATCTTGGTATTATGGATTATTACAATCTAAGAAATATTCAGGCTGATACCGATATGCGAAATACAATAGCTAAACCTGAAGAAAAAAAGGATAAGGACCCTAATGGAAGGTAACTTATTTGAATATCTATTAATTATTTTTTTCATAGTTGCTGCTCTGCAGAATTTTCTAGGTAAGAAGAAAAAACAACAGCAGCAAAGAGAGAAACAAGCTGAACAACAGGTTCATACTACAAGAGAACGAAGAGTTGAGAGACAAGAATCAACTAAAGATATTCTTGAACAATTGTTTGGTTTGAAAATTCCTGATGAAGATGGACCGCAAAAATCTAGAACCCCTTCTGACATAACCGAGGAATCTTATGGGTATAACGATTCTTCATGGAATCCTGAAGAAGAATTCCAAGATGTTGTCGTTAGCACACCTTCTCGTACCAGTAAGAGGGAGAAAGTTCACACTGAAAGTGAATTTATAAACCCGATGAAATCTCTTGAGAAAAAAATATCCGATGCGAGGAAAAGTCTTCAAAATCTTCCTGACGATATTGAGGTGGAAGATTTGAGTGAAACAACTTATGCTTCTAATTTCGTTATAAGTTTAAAAAGAAAAATCACTAACCCGGAGACTATTCGTGAATTTATTTTATTTTCGGAAATACTGAATAAACCTAAAGCTCACCGCAGATAATGGCAAAAAAATATAAGCTTACCAGAATTGACAAAGCGGGCTTCAATGCAAAAACTGAAGTCCGCTTTACTATTAATTATGAAAATGAATTAAACCCGGCTCAGCTTGAAGCAGTTAAATCAGTTGAAGGGGCTTATCTTTTAATTGCCGGCGCCGGAACCGGTAAAACAAGAACGTTAGTTTACCGCGTTGCCCGACTGGTTGAAATGGGTTATGATCCAAAATCAATTATTCTTTTAACGTTTACAAGAAAAGCTGCTCGTGAGATGATGAATCGGGCTGCTTTGTTATTAGATAACCGATGTTCAAAAATTAACGGCGGGACCTTTCATTCGTTTGCAAATCTTACTCTGCGGAAATATGCAAAAGATGTCGGGTTAAATTCCGGTTTTATTATTCTTGATCAAGGCGACAGCGAAGATGTTATCAATCTAATCCGAGGTCAACTGAATTTACAAGAATTAAAGAAACGCTTCCCGAATAAACAAACTATTTTCAAAGTATTATCATTAAGTGTAAACACCGGAAGAAAGATTGAAGAAATTCTTGAAATTGATTATCCACATTTTGCTAAGTTTACTGAGCAAATTCTGGAGATTGGGAAAATATATGAGTCATATAAAAAACAAAATAGTTTGTTGGATTATGATGACTTACTGAT
>DSBF01000239.1 GCA_011049495.1 Ignavibacteria bacterium | reverse complement strand
CCGCGAAATGATATTGGTAAATAATGACCCGGAAGCTATGATCACACAATTGCAAAACTACATACCTCCTAAAGTTGATAAGGCAGATTGGATTCTTGAAATGCTTAATAAACAAAAGCCGGCGTAAATTAATTTAAAATTTGATTAGCTATTGACAACAATGGGGGATATATGTACAGAAAAGTCGAAGACTTCATTAACACATGGAAAACCGAAGAAGAAGCAACGGTAAAAATATTTTCAAACATTGGTGATGAACATCTTTCCAAGACTATTTCCGACAACACAAGAAGTTTAGGAAGATTAGCATGGCACATCACACAAACACTTACCGAGATGGGAAGTAAAGTCGGTTTAGTTGACACAGATTATCTTGATGGAAAACCAATCCCGGGGACTGTTTCCGAAATCATTGATCAATACAAAAAATATTCGAATGAGTTAGCCGCTTCTGTTAAACCTAAATGGACTGACGATGATTTAACTCAAAAGATGGATTTATACGGAGAAAGTTGGGAACGCGGAAGAATTTTAGAAATGCTCGTTAACCATCAAATCCATCACCGCGCACAAATGACTATTATAATGAGATTGCTTGGATTGCAGGTTCCGGGAATTTACGGACCCTCAAAAGAGGAGTGGAAAAACTACGGAATGGAACCGCAGGATTAGTAAAGATTTATTGGTTAAGAAAACCCGCTTGCATAAAAGTTATTGTTTCCTTTAACGAAGCGCTGTTTAAAGCTATCGATCGGTTAAGTCCGCATTTTCTTGGAAAGATTTCCTTTTTTATATAACTTTTGCAGTCTTATTAGAGCATATGAAAAGAATTAATCCGAGAAATATCGTACTCAACTTTATATTTATGATGGCATTTTGGCTTATCCTAAGCGGATATTTTGACCTGTTTCATATTTCGCTCGGTGCTCTTTCTGTCGGTTCAGTACTTTGGTTCAACTCCAAATTACGGAGATATGTTTTCTTCCCGGACAATGTGCTCGTAAAAACAAACTTTAGCATAATTCGCTTTTTCTATTTTATAATCTTTTTGATTTGGGAAATAATTACATCAAGTATGAGAATTGCCTACTTGATTATCCATCCCCGAATGCCTATTAAAACGGGCTTAATAAAATTTAAGACTAATCTGCCGAACATGGTTTCAAAAGTTATTCTCGGCAATTCAATATCAATAACTCCCGGGACTGTTACACTGCATATTGAAGGAGATGATTTTCTCGTTCATTCATTAACAAACGAAACCGACGAAGCACATATAGACCACTCGTTGGCTGTTGAAGTGGCAAGACTGTATAAAATCGAAGCAGAGCGAGTTGTTTGTGATGAAGTTATTATAGATTCAGAGGAAGATTTATAGCATGGAATCATTTTTCATTTTCATGGCAATAGGATTAACAGTCATTATCATCATCCCTTTCTACAGGGTAATTGAGGGACCGACTGTTTTTGATAGATTGCTCGGCGCAGGGGCAATCGGCACAAAAACTTTGGTTTTAATTTTATTGCTGGGGCATCTTTTCGGAAGACTCGAAATGTTTATTGATATCGCTCTTGCTTATTCTATATTAAACTTTATCGGTTCATTAATTGTTGCAAAATATTTTTCTACTGATAACTCAAAAGAATGACGGAAATACAAAACATATTAACAATCATTTTAATCGTTGCCGGTTCGTTTTTTATGCTGGTCGGTAGTATCGGTGTTGTTCGTTTACCCGACTTTTTCACAAGATCGCATGCAACAAGTAAAAGCGATACGTTGGGCATTATGTTAATTATTTTGGGACTAATGGTTTACGAAGGATTCTGCTTAAACAGTTTGAAACTATTAATCATTTTTGTTTTTGTTGCAATTGCCAATCCTGTCGGAGCCCATGCATTAGCGCGTGCCGCTTTAAGTTTCGGGATTAAACCTTGGTTCAAAAAAGAAGATAAAAAGGAAGAATAAATGCACTGGGAATTAGAAATTGTACTATACATCTTCTTGGTAATTTCGGCTGTGGTTTCTTTACATGTAAAAGATTTGTTAACCGCTGTTGTTTCGCTTAGTGTGTTTAGTTATATCCTCGCGATGCTGTTTGTATCGATGGGCGCGATTGATGTGGGTTTCACAGAAGCGGTTGTCGGAGCAGGTATAACCGGTGTATTATATGTTGTTATGATTTTCAGAACAACAAGGAGAACCAACGATTGAAATATCTAACTTTCATGAGCATTGGCGTTTTTGCTTTATTGCTGATTTATGCCGCATATGGTCTTCCTTACCGAGGTGACCCGAATGCATTGGTTAATCAAGAAATAAGTTTGACTGGAACTCCAGTTGCTTCTTCATATTATATTGAAAATGCAATGAAGGATGCAAATACACCCAACATGGTTACCACTGTCTTGGGTGATTACAGAGCCTTCGATACACTCGGGGAAGAAGTTGTAATTTTTGCAGCAGGAATTATTTGTTTCTTACTATTAAACAGAGAAAGAAAACGTGAAGCACGGAAGCAGTAGCCCAATTATACTTCTTTTAAGCAGAGTGTTATCTCCATACATAATGCTGTTTGGAATGTATGTTATTTTTCACGGGCATTATAGCCCCGGGGGTGGCTTCCAAGGAGGTGCGCTTCTTGCTTCATCTATAATACTCATAAGAATTGCGATGGAAGAAAAAGTACATCAACTTCATTTTAATAAAGCTTACGGTATTCCGCTTGGTGCAGTAGGTGTTTTAATTTTCTTCGGAGTTGGATTTATATCGTTGATTATGGGGGGATATTTTCTTGACTACAGCCTGCTCCCCTTTCCCGGTATGATTACTGCCGAATTACGCTTCTATGGTATTCTTCTTATTGAAGTTGGAGTAGGGTTAGCTGTTATGACTATCCTCGTTGCTATTTATGATAACCTATTAGAGGAAGATGACGATGAATCTATTTGATTTTATAGCGGGTCATTATGATTACTGGTTCATCATTATTCTGTTGGCAATCGGTTTGTACGGGATGACGGTAAAGAAAAATTTAGTTAAGAAACTTATCGGTATGACAATTTTCCAGGCTGCCGTAATTTTATTTTATATATCAAGTGCGATAAAGGCAGACGCTACTGTACCGATAATTATGGAAAATTTATCTGTGGATAATCCGGCTAACTATATTAATCCACTGCCGCATGCTTTAATGCTGACGGCAATTGTTGTCGGTGTTGCGACCGTTGGAGTTGCTTTTGCATTACTGATTTTAATTTATAAAAATTATAAAACCCTTGATGAAAACGAACTTCTTGAGTTAATGAAATGATCGAAAAAAATCTTCCCGCAATAATACCGCTTCTCTTTTTGTTTGCGTCTCTGATCATTCCGCTCATCGGGGTTTGGAAGAAAAATTTTGCATATCCCATTGCCGCATTAACAGCTCTTGCTTCAGCGCTTCTTTCTTTATATGGCTTTGTTTTTGTAATTCTAACCGGACCAATTAATTATTATTTCGGCGGATGGATTCCCCCGCTTGGTATTGAATATGTCTACGACTATCTATCGTCGTTTGTTGTACTTGTGATAAATTTTGTTGCACTATTTGTAATTGCTTATTCCTTCCAGCCGGTTGAAAAAGAATTGCCCAGGAAACAAACGGCATATTATTCCGTTGTAATGCTTCTGCTTACAGGATTTAACGGAATGATAATTACAGGGGATTTATTCAATCTTTATGTCTTTATAGAAATTTCTTCTTTAGCAAGTTATGCCTTAATTGGGGTTGGTGATAAAAAAGCTCCGTTTGCCGCATTCAAATATTTGATAATCGGAACAATCGGTGCATCTTTTTATTTGCTCGGAATCGGTTACATATACTTTATGAGCGGCACATTGAATATGAATGATCTTTATAATATTCTGCCTCTCATGAGCGACAGCCCGACAATAATTGTTGCGCTTATATTAATTGTGGTTGGATTAGGAATAAAGATGGCAATCTTTCCGATGCACGGGTGGCTGCCGGATTCATATACTCACGCTCCATCTTCTTCTTCTGCATTAATTGCACCCATCGGGACAAAGGTTGGCGCATATGCAATGATACGACTGCTTTTCTTTGTATTCGGATTAGAATTCTTCAGCCAAGAATTAGCGGTTTCCGATTTAATTGCGATCTTCTCTTCTGCCGGAATTATTTTCGGATCAGTTCTAGCAATAGCACAAAAAGAAATGAAGCGAATGCTGGCGTACAGCAGCGTTGCACAAATTGGTTATATCGGTTTGGGTATCGGTCTGGCTAATCCGTTTGGATTTATCGGAGCCGTATTACATTTACTTAACCATGCATTAATGAAAGCAACACTGTTTATGGTTGCCGGTAGTATTATAATGAAAGAAGGTCATTCGGATATTTTCAAATTTGATGATACTTACAGAAAAAAATATCCGCGGACTATGGCGGCTTTTACTGTTGCGGCTTTATCGATGGTTGGCTTGCCGCCGTTAGCCGGATTTTTCAGTAAATGGTATCTCGCTTTGGGAACAATAGAAAATTCAAGTTGGTTATTTCTTGCCGTAATATTAATCAGCAGTTTATTGAATGCTGTTTACTTTTTCAGAATTCTTGAAAAGGTGTATATGAAATCACCCGATGAATTGACAACAAAAGAAAAAGTAAAGAGAAATGAAATTCAGTTTTCAATGTTGATGCCGATTGTAGTCTTAGCAATCGGTTTGATTGTGCTAGGTATATTGAACTTTATTATAGTAGAACACATTTATAAAATGATGCCTGAAGGTATGTTGTAAGTTTTGTTTTTGTCATTCCGAATGAAACGAAGTGGAGTGAGGAATCTCAAATAAATAATTTTGCGAGTCATCCTTAAAACGACTCCTTCAATGACACATAAATTAAAAAATAATACATGGAAATAATTTCTACATATAATTCTGCTATCCCTTTTTATGCCGTGATGATTTCACTGCTTGCGGTTCCGTTAATCATTGTTAGTAGAAACAACCCCAATTTACGTGAGGGTTGGACAATACTTGCCGCAATTGTGAAGTTTGTTTTGGTCTTAACTTTACTTCCGGCAGCTTTGGAAGGCAAAGCAGCTGTATTCAACTTATTGCAAATTGCACCCGGTATTGAGCTCGCACTAAAAGCAGATCAATTCGGAATTTTCTTTGCAATTATTGCGTCGGGACTTTGGATATTCACTTCATTTTATTCAATCGGTTATGTGCGCGGAAATGACGAGAAAAAACAAACTCGTTACTTTGCAAGTTTTGCGGTTTGTCTTTCTGCTACAATTGGTATTGCATTCTCCGCAAATCTTTTAACGTTTATAATTTTTTATGAAGTATTAACAATAGCGACTTACCCTCTTGTTATTCATAAAGAAAACAAAGAGGCAATTGCAGCCGGAAGAAAATATTTACTCTATACATTAACAGCAGGTGTTATTCTTATTGCCGCGGCGGGATTAACATATCACTACACAAATACTTTAGATTTTTCAGCCGGTGGAATTTTTTCCGACGTTAATTTATCAAAAGATGCTGTGATTGTTTTGTTTATGTTGTTCTTAGCGGGCGTGGGAGTTAAAGCCGGTATTATGCCTTTGCATAGCTGGCTTCCGGCTGCAATGGCTGCCCCTACTCCGGTCAGCGCACTTCTTCACGCTGTTGCAGTTGTTAAGTCCGGTGTGTTTGGTGTTGTAAGAGTTGTCGGTTTTGTCTTCGGTCCCGAAATGATGGAACAATATGGTTTGAACAATATTTTATTTGTTTTTGCCGGGACAACTATAATTCTTGCATCATTGCTTGCATTCAAACAAGATAATTTGAAAAGGCGACTTGCTTATTCAACGGTTGGACATCTTTCTTACATTGTGCTTGGTGTGTCGCTACTTTCAACATCAGGATTTACCGGCGGAATTATGCATATATCAACTCACGCAACAATGAAAATAACTTTGTTCTTTTGCGCCGGAGCTATTTATGTGAATCTTCATAAAGAAAATATTAGTCAACTTAACGGAATCGCAAAGGTGATGCCTTGGACGATGGCGGCATTTACAATCGGTTCGATCGGATTAGCTGGCATTCCGCCAATAAACGGGTTTATAAGCAAATGGTTTTTAGGCGTTGGCTCAATTGAAGCCGGAATGGATATAGGATTAACGATATTATTATTGAGCGGATTGTTAAATGCGGGTTACTTCTTCCCTATTAT
>DSBF01000145.1 GCA_011049495.1 Ignavibacteria bacterium | reverse complement strand
GAGGCATCATAATTTTGCTTTAGTTGTACATTACCTATCGAAGTAATACCTGCATTAAATCTATCTACCGCAATATCTCTGTAAGAGTTCAAACTGTTTCGTGCAAGTTCGATATTATGGGTCATCTTTAGTGATAAATCCGAAGTGTATTCTTCGGCAAGTATTGATAAGGAAGCTTCTAAATTAGAAAAGACGGAGTCCAGCTTATACAAACTACTTTTAAAATCATAGATCGAGGAATCTTTACTTTGGAACAAATATTCTTCTAATTTTATTCGTGAATCTGCAAGTGTCGATTCGGAATAAGCAACAAGATGTAAATTCCGCATTCTATCAGTCTGCATACGTTCAATCGAAAAGTATGCACCAATCATAGAGTATATGAGAATCACGTAAACAAAAACTAAAAATACCAATAAGAGACGATTTTTTTTCATTATTAAATTTTTCGTTATATGATAGAAACATTAATTTAAATAACTCACCTTACGCAAAGATGTTATCACCTTAAAAGTTACTGTTTTCAGACCTTTCAGGTAACTTAATTTTAGCCTATCAATGCAACATTGAAGGTTAAAAACAAGCAACCTTCAATGTTTGTGCGTAAGGTGACTTAAATAAGACATAAACTGCAAATGAATTACAAAGAAATATAAAAATTATCTATCATCTTTCTCTAATATTACTGCTTCGGTAATTAACCTTTCTATTTGCTCAATTTTAAATGGTTTACCAATAATGAAAGAAACTCCGTGACGTTGTTTTTCATCATCATCAATTTGATCTCCCCAGCCGGTTAATATTGCTACCTTAATTTCTCCTTTATATAATTCTTTAATCTTATCAGCCAATTCCCAGCCGTTCATGCCCGGCATTCCAATATCGGTAACAACAAGGTCGTAATTATTTTCATTTAATTTGGTTAGAGCTTCTTCGCCGCTTCCAACAATATCTCCGCTATGACCGAGTACCTCCAACATTTCGGCTGCAACATCTCTGATTAAATTATCATCATCAACCCATAGTATATTTGCAGTAATATCAACATATGAATTCTTAGGTTCGATAACTTCGGCTTTTTCTTGAATATCACTTACGGGTAATACTATTTGTATTTCGGTTCCTTTTCCCGGCTGACTTTTTATTATTTCCAACTTTCCGCAGTGTTCTTTAATTATACTGTAAGCATTCACCATACCCATCCCTCTTCCAGCTTCATAAAATCCTTTTGTGGAAAAGAATGGTTGGAATACTCTGGATTTAGTCGCTTCATCCATACCGGTGCCAGTATCAATACACTTTAGATAAACCTTGTTGTCTTTACATGAAGTTTTTATCTTGATAACACCGCCCCGAGGCATTGCTTCAATACTATTTTTTATTAAGTTATATACTGCGGAGCGTAATTCACCTTCATTACCAAAAACACCCGGAATATCAGCGTATAATGTTTCAAACCTAATTACATTCCCTTCTTTTTGTACACTGTCTTTCCAAAGAGGGCGTGTTTGAACAATTACATCCTTTACAACTTGATTTAAATTAACATAAATATATTCGTATCGTGATTTTGATTTACCGGCAAATCTTTGCAATAGTTGAACCCTAACAGCAGCATCGCTTACTGCCGTTTTAATAGTGCTTAAGTATTTTTTTATAGGATTCTTATTATCCATCTTCAATAATGCCAACTCGAGATTGCCGTAAATAGATTGTAAAGAATTATTAAAATCATGAGCAATTGCCGAAGACATCTCTCCCACAGCACTTAATCTTTGAGATTCTAATAGGGCTTCCTGTATAATTTTTTGTTCCGTATAATCATAGATTAACTAGAGCATTACTTCTTTACCATATAAGAAAATAATTTCCGCCGACCAAAATGCATCCCGTTTTTCACCAGATTTAGTAACAAACTTAATAGGAAGATTTTTAAAATGTACGTCTTTCTTTATTAATTCGACAGCCTTATCGCGGTCGCTCGGTTCGTCCCAGATTCCTATTTCTTTTGAGGTATGACCCAAATTTTCTTCAAGAGAATAACCAAGCATTTGTATCCACTGTTCATTTACATCGATGAACTTCCCGGTTTCGATCTCAGATATTACAAGCGGTGCAGGGCTAGATTTCCTGACTTGAGCAAATTAGTGCGGCAGAAGATTTAGTCGTTTGATAATTGTTTCGACTTCTGGTGTAATAGGAACACGTTTTAGAATCATTTTATTTGTAATCTTGTTTAAGATTTTTGCGTCAGTAATTTTCTTAGATTCAGAAAGAAAAGACTGTATTGAGATATTTGTTTTTAACTCAATATACTTAGAAACAGCTAAAGCCATAAAACAAATAAGAAGGTGAAGCTTAATCGGGTCTTCCTTAAAATGAAAAATAGGACGAGTTTTCAAATCGTGTTTTGATATTCTAAAAGCTTGTTCGATTTTATAAAGTTGACCGTATCGTTCAATTACAACTTCGTTACTAATCGTTTTTTCATCAAGATTAGTATAGTAACCCTTAATACCAAGTAAAATATTTGTTTTTTCAATGAGTTCTTTGTTTAATTGATTTTTTGCATCAATGGTTTTTATAAATTTTATTTTTTTTGTTTTTCCAGGATGGTTAATTAATTGCTTAGCTTTATCAATCTGTTTTTCCATTTCAAATTTATCTTTTGTAAAACGTTTTTTAGAAAAATCACAAATTAAGTAACCCAGCTTAGTCTCAAGTCTAATATTAGCTGAATCAGTTCTCGGTAGTTGTTTGTCGATAGAATTTATTATATCAGCTTGCAGATTGCCTAAACGAGCACCAACTATATAATCAATTTTAGCTTCTTTTAAGCTGGCAATATTTTCTGAGCTAATCATTGCAGCATCGGCTACAACTGTCAAGTTCTTTATGTTGTGTTCTTTCTTAAACTCCTTGATGATAGGAATCAATGTATGTCCTTCAAATGTGTTGCCTGGGAAAAGATCATACGCTAGAGGGAAACCTTCTTTATTAACAACCAAGCCAACGAGAATCTGTGGTTGATTAGATTTATTGTCTTTAGAGAATCCTTCTTTACGAAAATCGTCTGTTTTGAATGTTTCTCCGAAGGAGTCCTTCGGACAAAATATAATGTAGTTACATCGTAGAAGACTATAGCAAAGTCAAAATCAAATTCCTTGACGGCAAAGTTAATAGTTAGTTCTTCTATTTTATTTTTCAGTTTCAGTAGTTTGGGAAGTATATCGTAAAGAGTTCTGCGTCGGTGCTTTATGTTAAAATAAGTTTCTAAAAGCTCAACAGAGCGTAGTTTGGATGCCGGTTCAATAATACGGATGGTGACTAAATCATTAAGCAACTTGTTTCCAAAACAAGTGTAACCTAATCTTGATTGCAATTTGTAGAGAGTATCGTATAAAAATGTGTACTGAAACCCAAGATATTCAAATTGCTCAAGTGAAATAAAACCTTCGTCTTCTGGGAAAAAGGTCATCTGTTTTGATTGTTGAGAAATCCATTTAGAAGCATTATCCCAAAGAATACTTTCTTGCTCTTTGTTATGAGCAGAGCCAAAATGCTTTACAACAATCCGTTTACGATTTACGTATTTGACTACTTGAACAGCAGTAGCTTTCGAGCCGGTTTTAACTTTTCGGAGGTGATAGCTCATAAAAAAAAGGGGGGTAAGCCCCTTAGTGCGACAAATCATTGTTTTTACTTTCGTAACTTATTTAAAAACAATGACTTATTTCTTTAAAAATTTTACCCGCTCAAGTCAGGACGAATTTCATAAAACTCGATATCCGTCATCACATCGGATCTGCGCCAAAGTTTTGCATAAACAAAAACGGTAAGCATACCGGTAAATAAAAATGCCCACCATACCCAATTACCGGCTATTCCGTTTTGGCGTGTAATATCCGAAACTAAATTTGGAGTATCGATTGAGAAGGTTGTAGCAACCATCGAAACTCCAAGAACATACCACGGCATATTTCTTCCAGATAAGAAATATTCGGATGAACTACGACTGGCTTTTTTTGACGACCAGATACCAATTAATAATGCAACAATCATAAAACTAAAAATTGCTATCCAGTCTATAGTTTGAAGAATCATGAATTGTACCCAGAATAAGAAAGATGATTAATTAGTGGTATTGATTTCAAATGTTTTCAAATAATTGCTGCCAGAATTTAGGATATTCTTTCCATTTCATAAAATTAATTCCCCAATGTGGAGATGCACCTGTCATCCATGCACTCATTTTACCTTTTCCATAATTTTTATAAGCAAGTAGCGGATGCCAATCATCTATATTTCTTATTTCCAAAAGTGTTACAGCATCATCTTTTTTCTTCACTTCATTAAAACCTAACAAGGGTGGAATAGAAGACCAATCAATACCTTTAACTATTGGATTAGAAGAATCATTGCATTTGACTTCATATCCATCGGTTGATTCAATTAAGTCATCATACTCCAAACATTCAACGGGAAAAACTGAATGCATTCGGCTGCGTCTCCATCCCCCTTTTCCTAGTTCACCTGTGAAACTGTACCAACCGTCATTCATATGAAAATGTCCGCCTTCGTAAATCCAATTTTTTAGTATATCAAATCGATCTGGAAAAGTAACAGGTTTATCACCCCATTTTGCTCTTGTAAAAAAATCGGGGTGCAACATCATACATTTTGTTTCAACATCGGCAAAAATAATTGTTGTAGCCCAAGCTAATCTTTCTTCAAATAATTCCGGCGACATATTATAAAGATTCCATGACGGTTCTGTAATAGCTTCTGCATCTTTAATTCCATTTAACGCATCAATAAGAGGTTGAGCATAATTTAAAATTTCAACACCTTTGCTTGGAGCTTGAAATGGAGATTCAACATACCTTTGACCCGTATGAACACACCAATTACCAACATGCCAGATTTTTAATTTCTTGTTCATCAATTTCTCCTATAAGAAAAAATTACATTAAAGATTAGAGAATGATAATTGATAAAATCATTATAAATAATATTCCTATAATTCCTTGAAACAAAGTAGCTAAAGTAAATCCTTTTAATGCTTGTGAAGTATTGAAGCCGGAAAATTGAGACACAACCCAGAAGTAACTGTCATTAATATGCGAAACCGTCATTGCACCGGCACCAATAGCTAATACCGTCAATGCTTTGGCTGTTTCTGATTCTAAACCTAATGATGAAAGTAGCGGTGCTATTATTGCAGCTGTTGTAATAATTGAAACAGTTGATGAACCTTGAGCTGTCTTAAGAAGAGATGCAATTATGAACGGCAGCAGTAAGCCGAGATTAAAATCAGAAAAGAGATCACCGATTGTGTTGCCAATATTTGTTTCCCTTAAAACATTTCCGAATGCCCCTCCGGCTCCGGTAATAAGTATTATTATACCGGCATTTTTCAATCCTTCAACCAACCAATCTTTTTCATTATCCATATCTGCAAATTTCTTTAGCCGCATGGCGAAAAAAACACCGATGAAAAGTGCGATTATTGGATCACCTAAAAAAACTATTACTTTAGAAAAAAGCTCTTCACCAAAGGGTTTAGTAGGATAATCGGCAATTGATTTCAAACCGATTAAAATGATTGGTAAAATTATCGGGATAATTGAGTCAATAAAACGCGGCGATTTATCGGATGGTTTTTCTTCATCTACAAAATCATCAGTAGTTTTATGTGACAATTTATTGTTTATAAGTTTACCCCACAGCAATCCAGCTAAAGCAGTAGGAATGCCGACAATTAGACCAAGAATAATAATTAAACCAATATCGGCATCTAAGGCTGCCGCCGCTGCTAAAGGACCAGGAGTGGGTGGAACAAAAACATGAGTTGCGTATAAACCTGTGGCAAGAGCAATGGCTAAAACCGCCATTGAAGTACCGCTTTTTTTACTTAAGGATTTGTTTAAAGTCGATAATACAACAAAACCGGAATCACAAAAAACCGGAATTGATACGACAAATCCTGTGAAGTTCATAGCAAGTGCAGATTTACTTTTACCAACAATTTTAAGAATTTTTTCAGCAAGAGTTTTTGCCCCACCGCTGTGCTCTAAGTATGCGCCTATTATTGTTCCGAATGCTATAATTATTCCGATACTCTTTAAAGTATTTCCAAATCCGGATGTAATTGAAGCAAGTAAATCTGTTTGTTCAAGCTGGGATAAAAATCCGACTAAAAGAGCAGCTATTAACAACGAAATGAATGGATG
>DSBF01000573.1 GCA_011049495.1 Ignavibacteria bacterium | reverse complement strand
TATGAATAGCATCGGATCCACCTGATTTTGATACGAATGCAACTTTACCATTATTTGATACACTTAATGATAATTCCATTAGATGAAAAGATTCAAAAACTTCGCTTCTTTCTCCTTGAACAATTTTTATGGATTCACTCCATGACTTTGAATCTTCATCATAAATTATTTTGAAAACCGAAGCATAACCGTCATGATTTCCTATAAAGTAAATTTCCTTTGTTGACTGATCTTGATAAACCGCGGGAGAAAAGTTGAATCCCTTTTGAGTTATTTTTTTTGATTTGACAGTGTGTGGAAATTTGTTTGTATAAAGCGGATAATATTTTTGCTTGAGTGAATGTGTCCATTTTTCATCTATTTCTTCAATTGATTCCTCAAGTGTATATTCAATAACATCTTCGAAATTTGAAAACCGCCATATGTTTTCCATAAACTGAAGAATTTTTTCTTCACCGTATTCTTCGGCGACAAACATTAAGAAGTTTTGTCCTTCTTTATACATTAAAAATGATCCGTAGATTCTCAGCATATCTTTAAGTGGTACAAAATAATTGTTAAGAACTGCATCACGTAAAATCATTTCGGCTTGTGTATCCCAATGATAAGACCAGTATTCTGCTAATCCTTCTACAAACCAAAGCGGCGGCATTTTTTTTACGGCAATTCTTCTATCGGCTTGAAGGTTATATAGTTTTGAAGTCATAAATACGTGAACAAGTTCGTGTCTAATTACATGTCTGAATTTATCGAGAGAACCCATGTAAGGGATAACAACACGCCCTTTCAGAAATTCAAAAAATCCGCCTACCCCTTCCGGAATAAAATATGGGACTATGTTCGTCTGCTGAAACTGAATATGCGTATTATAAAATACGAGCGGGATTCGACGGGTTATATAATCATTAAACTTAACTTTGTATTCATCAAATGCTTCCTCTGCATATTGAGCACCTATTTCCGCAATTTCAAGAAACTCTCCGCTGTAATAAATATCGAAATGATCTGTCTTAAGTAATTTCCAATCAAAATCTTCGTAGGTTACTTTATTTCTTCCAAAGAAATAGAATTGAGCGGTTGTAAGGTTAACCGCAATTAGAAATAACGAAATAAATAGAAAGGATTTTTTGTTCAAAACAGTTAACGATTATTTTTTTTGCAAGATACTAATAAATGATTGTGCTTCAATGTAAAAATCGTTGCCTAACCATTGACAAAGAAACTCTTCAAATGTTCTTTAATATTCTTATCAAAATAAGCGGAGACTAAATTTTTAACTTCATGTTCGGTAACCGCAGTTAAACATTTCTCAACAAGCTTTTGAACTTCTTCATATGAAATATTTCGTATAATCTGTTTTGTAACCGGTATCAAAGCCGGGGAAACACTAAGCGAATCTAAACCCAAGCCAATCAATAGTGGAATTGCAATCTGATCCGAAGCCATTTCGCCGCAGATGCTTACAAAAACATTGTGCCGTTTTCCTTCTTTAATTATAAAGTCGATAGTTCGTATAACGGACGGATGAAATTCTTGATACAAATTGGAAACAATTTCATTTCCCCTATCAACCGCAAGCAGGTATTGAATTAAATCATTTGTACCGATGGAGAAAAAGGATACTTCTTTTGCAAACTCGTGAGCTAAAACAGCCGCAGACGGAATTTCAACCATCATTCCGAGTTCAATATTGTTATCAAAACTATGTTTTTCTTTTCTGAGTTCTTTCTTGCATTCTTCCAATATTTCTTTGGATTGACGAACTTCGGTAATCGATGCAACCATAGGAAGCATAACTTTAATATTCTTATGTACACTTGCTCTTAGAATTGCACGTAATTGAGTTTTGAAGAGTTGTTTATTATCAAGTAAGAACCTAATTCCACGCCAACCTAAAAAAGGATTTGCTTCTTGAACGTCAACCGGTAATATTTTATCGCCGCCGATATCAAGGACTCTTATTATGGCGATGTCGGGATATACTCTTTCAGCAATCTGTGTATACCATTCATACTGTTCTTCTTCGGATGGGAATTGATCCAATTCTTCAAAAAGTTGTTCGGTTCTTATCAACCCGATTCCGTTTGCTCCGTTACTTACAATTAAATCAACCTCTTCGGAGATATCAAGATTTGCAAGTAAGGATATTTTCCTTCCGTCTAATGTTTCTGCAGGAAGATCTTTTAATGTTGATAGCTCCTCATCATAAAGAGTAAGACTCCCAATACGTTCATTATAATATTCTAACTGTTCGTCGTTAGGTCTTATAACAACTTCACCGCGATAACCGTCGACAATTACCAGATCGGAATCATTTATTTTTGCGGTGGCATCATGAAGACCGAGTACTGCGGGAATATGAAGTGAACGAGCAATAATAGCCGCATGGGATGTTAATCCGCCGAAGTTTGTTACATATCCTTTAATATTTGCTCGTGAAAAAAGAACTGTATCTGCGGGAGTTAAATTATCAGTAACAACAATAACTTCATCGGTAATGTGTGACTGCCACTTTTTCTTTTTGATGTTGCGAATTATTCTAAGCTTGATATCTTCTATATCTTGTGAACGTTCTTTCATGTACGGTTCGTTCACGGTATCCATCATCGATTGATATCTCGATATTTCATCATTAACAATATATTCCGGGGTTCTCTTTTCATTTCTAATTCTATTTTTAATCGTATCGATTAAAATAGGGTCATCAAGAATCATAATTTGTGCTTCAAAAATTGCCGCACGTTTTTCACCTAATTTATCAATTGCTAAACTGAATACTTTGTTTAATTCTTTTTTTGATTTTTCGAGTGCTTCATCAAGAATACGCAATGCTTCATCAACATTTTCAATGTTTGCAGAACTAATAAATTCAATCTCTTTTTTGAAAAGGTATGCTTGGGCAATTGAAATACCCGGTGCGGCAGCTAATCCTTTGTAAACATTTGATTGTTTGTTCGGCATATTAAAGCTCGTCAAATCCTCTTTCAAAATAAGCAATTATTTCTTTTGCAGCATCCTCTTCGTCCGGACCATCGAAAGTTAATTTAAGCGTCGATCCTTTTTCGGCTGCAAGCGTCATAACTCCGATAATACTTTTTCCGTTAATATTCAGTCCGTCTTTATGTATAAAAAACTCAGATTTATATTGTGCAGCAAGTTTTACAATAGTTGCAGCGGGTCTTGTATGAAGCCCGGCATTGTTAATGATTTTTACTTCTCTTTCTATCATCAATTAATTCTATCGACCAATTTATGTGTAAGCCAATTAAGAATATCTTTTGATTCTGAATCTTTAACTTTACTTACGCAGTTTAATGCATTTTTCGAATATTTTCTAATTTCTTTTTTAGTTTCTTCAAAAACATCCAACCGGGAATAAAGTGATTTGTACTTATTAACTTGATTAGGTCTAACTCCTTTGTTTTCAATTACTTTTTGAAGCAGCTTTTTATCTTCACCTTTTGCTTTTTCTAAAGCTTTGAGAAAAAGATATGTTTTCTTTCCTTCAATTAGATCACCGCCTACTTTCTTACCGAATTCTTTTTCATCACCAAATATATCGAGTAAATCATCTTGTAATTGAAAAGCCATACCAAGATTTCTTCCGTACTCAGCCATGTTTTTAACTTCAGATTTCGAGCCTCCGACAATCTTAGCTCCGATACAGCAGCACATTTCGGCAAGAGCTGCTGTTTTCTTTTCGATCATTGAAAGATATTCTTCTATTGTAACATTTTTCTTTAACTCAAAATCTTTATCATAACTTTGTCCTTCACAAATTTCAATAATACCCTGCGTAAAATGGTCGACAATTTCGGGTACATTATTTTTACAGTCCTTAGTCAGATATTTATAAGAAACAGCCATTAAATTATCACCTGCGAGAATAGCCGTGTTCTCATCATATATTTTATGAAGACTTGCTCTGCCGCGTCTCTTATCCGCGTTATCCATTATATCGTCATGAATTAAAGTAAAGTTGTGAAGAATTTCAACTGCAAGAGCGGCGTTGTAAACATCTTTAGTTTTACCGCCGACAGCCTTAGCAGAAATCAAAACCAGAAACGGACGCAGTCTTTTACCACCTGATTCTAAAGCATAAGCACATGGATCATAAAGTGATTTCGGTTCCGAATTAATAAAAGCCGTTCTTAATTTTTTCTCAATTACTGATACTTCACTTCGATAAAAATTTTCAATTTGTTGTTCGTTCATAATCACCATTAATAAATTTCTGTTCGATGAATAAGTTTTTGCTTGCTTAATTCTTTTAAGTTTTTGCTCCCGGTTAAATACATTATTTTTTTTACGTCATCAAACCAGGATGTAATTTCACTTACAACTCCGTCAACTCCTTTGTTCATTACAATTTTTAGTAATGGTCTGGCAGAAGCTGTTAGATCAGCACCAAGTGCGATTGATTTAGCAATATCTATTCCATTGGAAATTCCGCCCGAAGCAATTAAAGAAAATTTATATTTACTCTTCAATGCTTTTATTTGTCGAATACAATAGGAAGTCGGCAAGCCCCAATTTCTGAAATATTCATTTTCTTCTTTATTTCTTTTTAATTCAACTTGCGCCCAACTTGTGCCGCCTGCTCCGGCAACGTCTATTCCATAAACGCCGATATCCAGTAATTTTTTTGCTGCTATTTTACTGGTGCCTGAACCAACCTCTTTCACAATAATTGGAATGCCAATTTTTTTAACCAATCGCTCAATATTCTTAAGTAAACCCTTAAAATTTGGTTCACCGTTTTTTTGAATCAATTCTTGTAAGGGATTAACATGAATTACAAGTGCTGAAGCATTAACCAATTCGACTATTCTTTTGTATTGATCAATGCTTTTTATTTGTGATACTTGAGCTGCACCTATATTAGATAGTACCGGGACACCTCCTGCATTTTCTCGAATTATTTGGTAAGACGAAATGTACTTATCGTTTTCCAATGCTTGTCTCTGACTACCCACACCAATTGGAATGTTAAGTTGTTTAGCGGCTAATGCAAGATGTTCATTTATTTTTTCAGCCTCTGATGTACCCCCGGTCATACAAGAAATAAGAAAAGGATAATTTATTTTTTTCTTAAGGAATTTTGTGGTGAGGTCAATTTTGTTAAAATCAACTTCGGTAATTGCATTATGCTCGAAATAATAATTCTCAAAACCGGTTGTAATAGATGAAAAACCGACATCTTCATTTAGACAAATTTTGATGTGGTCTTTTTTCCGTTTTATAGTTTCGTCGCTTTGAGAACTCATTAATTAATTAAATTTTCTTATCAAATTACCTTTAGAGTCAAAGATTCCGTTAACTAGTAAATCTTTGCGAACTGCATTCACCAATATAATTCTTTCCGAATTAATTATTTCTTCGAATGTTATCTCTTTTTCGTCAACCCGGAAATTATTTTGATAAATATTTTTAAGGATATGCGATCCATTATCTGCTTGATTAAAATTATTTTTGAGTGGTACTTTTCGATTAAAATTATCGAAAACAAATTGCCGAAAGCATCCGTTTAATATTCCATCTTCAATTCTCGGTGTGTAAAATGTATTATTAACTTCAATAAAAATGTTAGTAATAGCTCCTTCTGCAAGATATCCGTTTTGATTAAAGAACACTACTTCAAAAAATCCTTTATCCTTTGCTTTACGAAACTCTGTATCATACAATTGGCGATTTGTTGTTTTGAAGTATTGGTATTTGTCTTTTGAATTAATTTTCTCATCCGAAATAATTATATCAATAATGGCAGTTTCTTTTTTGATTTCTTCTATTCTTAAATTAATTGAGCCCCATTTTGATAGAGTTAATCTGATTTTATAACTCTTACTTTTGTCTAAACTCTCAATCGAATTAAATAGTTCATTTTTGATAGCCGTTTCATTAAATAAAAAGAGGAAATAATTCGCAGTGTCTTTCAGTCTTCTTAGGTGATAATTAAGAAGAAATATTTCCCCGTTTTCGTATAACATAGTCTCGAGTAACTCAAAATATTTTGTCGGTTCGGTCAAAAATTTTGATTTAAGCAAAACCTCTTCATATTCATTTTCGGGTTGGCTGTCCCAGACAATCCCGCTCCCAATGCCAAGTTCACCGGATTTTGATTGATTATCAATTTCAATAGTTCTTATTGCAACATTTGCTATTGATCTTTGATTGTTAAATATGCCTATCAAACCGGTATAGATTCCGCGTCTTTCTTTTTCCAACTCGTGAATTATTTCCAT
>DSBF01000401.1 GCA_011049495.1 Ignavibacteria bacterium | reverse complement strand
TTTTCTCCGAGTTCCGGTAATTTAAATTCGATAGCCATTTTAATACCTGCGTTTAATTTTCAAATTAAGATTTCAGTGGATTTGGTTTTTCCGAATTTATTTTCAAATCCTTTACAGCTTTTTTTAATACATCGGCTTTAAGTTTACCGTCTTGTACCAAAGTATGAAGTGCGGCATAAGCAATATGTTTAGCATCAACTTCAAAGAAATCACGAAGAGATGTTCTGCCTTCACTTCGTCCAAAACCAAAAGTACCAAGTGATGCAAATTGTCCCGGTAAATATCTTGAAATAGAATCGGCTAAAACCTGAACATAATCAGAAGCAGCAATAAAAATACCTTTTTCATTTTTGGTTATTTCTTTTACAAAAGGTTCTTTCGCTTTCTTTGTTGGGTTCATGCGATTGTACCTTTCGATATCCATTATATCACGGTGCAATTCTTTATAACTTGTAACGCTCCAAATATCGGCAGCAACATTAAATTGCTTTTCGAGAATATCGGCAGCTTTCCTTACTTCATTCAGAATTGTTCCGCTTCCCATTAAATGAGCTTTTGCTTTAGCGTTTTTCTTTTTTGATTCCTGGAATTTGTACATCCCTTTAAGTATGCTTTCTTTAGTTGCAGTCTTCGGCATCGGCGGTTGTTCATAACTTTCATTCATTACGGTTATATAATAGAATAGGTCTTCCTGTTTTTCGTACATTTTATAAATTCCATCACGAATGATAACCGCAAGTTCATAAGCATACGCCGGGTCATAAGCTTTTAAGTTTGGTATCGGATATGCAAGCAAATGGCTGTTGCCGTCTTGATGCTGCAAACCTTCTCCGGCGAGTGTAGTTCTGCCGGCTGTTGCGCCAACTAAGAATCCCTTTGTTCTCATATCTGCTGCAGCCCAAGCTAAATCGCCTATTCGTTGAAATCCAAACATTGAATAAAAGGTAAAGAACGGAATGATATTAATCCCGTGATTTGCATAAGAAGTACCGGCTGCAATAAAAGAAGACATTGAACCGGCTTCGGTAATTCCTTCTTCCAAAATCTGTCCGTCTTTAGCTTCTTTATAATAGAGAAGGCTGTCTCTATCAACCGGTTCATAAAGCTGACCGATATGTGAATATATTCCAATAGATCTAAATAAAGATTCCATTCCAAAAGTACGGGCTTCATCGGGAACGATTGGAACAATAAGTTTACCGACTTCTTTATCTTTCAAAAGTTTTGTAAGAATTCTAACAAAGACCATTGTAGTAGAAGCTGCCCTTCCTTCGGTTCCTTTATAAAATTCTTCAAACAATTCTTCAGAAGGAGTTTGCAGTGATTGATTTTTAACTATTCGTTTCGGAACATAGCCGCCGAGAATTTTTCTTCTTTCTTTCAAATATTTTATTTCTGGCGAGTCTTCAGAAGGACGATAAAACGGAGCTTTGGAAACATCTTCATCAGAAATAGGAATACCGAAACGAGTTCTGAATTCTCTTAATTCTTCTTCATTTAATTTTTTCTGTTGGTGAGTAATATTCTTTCCTTCACCGGCTTCTCCTAAACCGTAACCTTTAATTGTTTTGGCAAGAATAACAGTCGGTTTTCCGTTGTTGGATTCAACAGCTCTCTTATAAGCGGCATAAACTTTTTCGGGATCGTGACCACCGCGTTTCATTTTTTTAAGCTGATCATCGGAAAGATCTTTTACTAATTCTTTGAGTTCGGGATATTTGCCCCAGAAATTTTCGCGAATGTAAGCACCGTCTTCAACAATGTATTTTTGCGATTCACCGTCGACCATTTCATTCATTCTTTTTATAAGAAGTCCGGCTTTATCGGCTTCCAATAATAGGTCCCAGTCACTTCCCCAAATTACCTTAATTACATTCCAACCTGCTCCTCTAAAAACCGCTTCAAGCTCTTGAATGATTTTGGAGTTACCTCTAACGGGTCCATCTAATCTTTGTAAGTTACAGTTGATTACAAAAATCAAGTTATCTAATTTTTCGCGAGCTGCAAGCGAAATTGCACCAAGTGTTTCAGGTTGGTCGGTTTCACCATCGCCAAGGAAAGCCCAAACTTTTGCATCGGATTCTTTCTTTAAACCACGATCAACAAGGTAATGATTAAACCTTGCTTGATAAATTGCTTGTATAGGACCAAGTCCCATAGACACAGTTGGGAATTCCCAAAAATCAGGCATTAACCATGGATGTGGGTATGATGAGAGTCCGCCGCCGGGTTTTAATTCTCTTCTAAAATTTTCTAATTGTTCAACTGTAAGTCTTCCTTCCAAAAACGCGCGTGCATAAATACCAGGTGCAGCGTGCCCTTGGAAATAAATCATATCACCTTCGCGGTTATCATCTTTACCACGGAAGAAATGATTGAATCCAATTTCATATAAAGTTGCAGCGGAAGCATAAGTAGAAATATGTCCGCCGATTCCGGCTTCTTCCCTGTTTGCACGAACTACCATTGCCATAGCATTCCAACGAATTAAGCTTTTAATCCGCCGTTCAATTTCCCGACCTCCCGGGAAATGCGGCTGCTGGCTTCGCGGTATTGTATTGATGTAAGGTGTGTTTGCAGTGAATGGCAGTTCAACTCCCGATTCATGAGCATAAGTATCGAGATCGTGGAGTAATTCTTTTACTCTTTCGGGTCCGTAAGCTTGTAAAATATACTCAAGCGACTCCAACCATTCTTTTGTCTCAATATCTTTTACATTTTCGAGTTCTTGATTTTTATTCTCAGCCATAATTTATCCTTTGAATTTATTTCATTTTCGAACTTTTTTAAGAAAATACGACATCCCCTCTTAAAATGGAATAGAAATGTAAGAATTTTTTTGATAAAGAAAAAACAAATGTAAAGTATACTTTACGCCGATTGTTTTGCGGTTTGAATCGATCCGGTTTGTTCAGATTGCACGGAATTATTGATGACATTATCAACCTCTTTACAGAAGCGAATTGCAAAATCGAGAGTGTCTGATGCATCGGAAAATTTATTATCCATTTCCAATTTCATGGTTTCTTTGTTTTGAATAAATCGAACATCCTTTGAGTGAACATCTAAAATCCATTTTAGAAATATTGGAAAACGATTTTTATAATAGTCTTCAAATTCTCCTTTGGGCAGGATGAGGATAAGCTTTTTTCTTTGAATAATTATTCTTTCAAACATAGCAAATGAGGCAGAGAATCTTAGTTTAGCAGCTTTTATTAATTGATCAATAATTTTGGGAAACTTTCCGAAACGATCTTCCATCTCTTCAATAATTTCGGCAAATTCTTCCTCCTTTAAAACAGAAAAGAGTGCCGTGTAAAAACTAAGTCTATCGGATTGATCGGGCATATAATTTTTGGGAATACCGATTTCAAAATAAGTATCAATTTTCGGTTCAGTGCGTTCTTTCGATTTTGGCAAGTCTTTAAATACATTTTGAAACTCTTCGTGTTTTAATTCTTCCACTGCATCATCGAGAAGTTTAACATACATGTCAAATCCAACAGTATCGATAGTTCCGCTTTGTTCGGTCCCGAGTAAATTACCCGCACCGCGTATTTCAAGATCACGCATTGATAAACTGAAACCTTCACCAAGATCTGAGTATTCCTCGATTGCCTGTAATCTTCGCACTGCTTTTTTTGCTAGCGATTTAAGTGATGGAACAATTAAATATGCATAAGCCTGTCTATCCGATCGTCCGACCCTTCCCCTTAATTGATGAAGCTCGGCAAGACCGAATCTATCCGCACGATTAATAATAATTGTATTAACGTTCGGTATATCAAGACCCGATTCAATAATTTTTGTAGAGATAAGCATATGATGTTTTTTATTCAAGAAATCATAAATGACTTTTTCCAATTGTGAGGGTTTCATCTGCCCGTGTGCAACAGCAATATTTATTTCGGGAATATGCTTCTCTAAATATGCAGCAATCTTATCGATTGATTGAACACGATCGTGAACAAAATAAACTTGCCCGTCGCGGTGAATTTCATTCAATATCCATTTACGAATATTTGCTATATCAAACTTGTCAACTTTAGTGTAAATCGGCTGCCTGTTCAGTGGTGGTGTTGCAATTATTGACAAATCACGCGCACCTAACAAAGATAAATTAAGTGTACGCGGTATTGGTGTGGCGGTTAATGTAAGTGTATCAACATTAGCGCGGTAAGTTCTTAGTTTTTCTTTAGCCATAACACCGAAGCGATGTTCTTCATCAATAATTAACAAACCGAGGTCCTTGAATTTAATGTCTTTCGATAATATTCTATGTGTGCCGATTATAACATCGATATTTCCATTTGCAAGTTCTTTTACAATTTCGGTTTGCTGAGCTTTAGTTTTAAAACGCGAAATAACTTCAACTTTGACGGAGAATTGTACAAGTCTATCTCTGAAAGTATTGTAATGCTGTTCAGCTAAGATTGTAGTCGGGACAAGCAAAGCAACTTGCTTGCCGTCACTTACAGCTTTGAATGCTGCGCGAACAGCAACTTCTGTTTTTCCGAACCCTACATCACCGCAGACTAATCTATCCATCGGGTTACTTGATTCCATATCTCCTTTAACTTCATCGGTAACTTTTGATTGATCCGGTGTATCTTCATAAAAAAAAGAAGCTTCCAATTCTTTCTGCCAAACTGTATCCGGATTAAAACTGAATCCTTGTGATGCTTTTCTTTTTGCATATAACTTGATTAATTCACGTGCAGCATCTTTAATTTTATTTTTTACTTTCTTCTTTGCTGCTTTCCATTCATTACTTCCAAGCACTGAAAGTTTCGGTTCTGCATTTTCTTTTGAAGAAAACTTCTTTACGAGAGAAAGGTAGTTAAGATTCACATAAACCACTCCCCCTTCGGCATAAATTATTTTTATACTTTCTTGTTCGATCTCACCGATTTTAATTGTTTCTAACCCGGCATAACGACCAATACCGAAAGTTTCGTGAACTACATAATCACCAATTTTTAATGAAGCGAATTCTTTCGCACGTGATTTTTTATACTTTTGTCGCTCGGAAATTTTTGTTCGGTAAGGTTTATTAAAAATTTGGTAATCGGATAGAACCGCAAGTTTATCATCTTTGCAAACAAACCCGGTTTTTATTGCGAGGACTTCAATTTTAATTTTCCCTTCGTCAATTAAATCTCTCAAATCCGTTTTGAATTCAGATAAGAGTTCGGTCATTCTTCTTGCTTGAAGTTCATTTTCTGTTGTAATTATTGTTTCATAACCTTTGCGTGCATAATTTGAAAGAAGACTAAACAGCAATTCAAAGTTGGAATTAACCGGCGGTACTTCGGAAATTTTTGTATCTATTCTATTTTCAAAACGACCGAGTTCGTCTTCTATTATCCATCTTGCATTTTTAGAAAACAATTCTTCTTTCGAAGAAATGAAAAGTTCTACGGCTGTTTCTATTTTCACATTATTTTCTTCAATCTCTTCTTCGTAAAGTTCTGCTTTGAGTTCATCATCTATAAAATCATCGTATTTTTTTTCGGGAGTAATTATCTTTTTCTTAAAAAGATTTTCGATTTCGTATGAAGAAGCAAACACAACCGGGTTTTGAATGTAATCAAAAATGTGTGATGAATTTTCGCTTTTAATATCTTCAAGTGAAGAAGCAAGTGTAACCGATTCTATCCTGTTAAACGAACGTTGAGTTTCCGGATCAAAGTAACGGATCGACTCGATAAAATCACCGTCATATTCTAAACGGCAGGGCTGTTTTTCGCTGTATGACCAAAAATCAATAATAGAACCGCGAACCGCGAAACAACCGGGTCCGTCTACAAAGCGGTCTTTGTCGTAATTGAGTAGACTTAGATATTCTATTAATTCATCGTAACTGAATTCCGTTCCGCTTACAATTTTTGTAGTATGCTTTTCAATTGAATCTATTGATGGAAACCGAGTCTGCAGAATACTGTAAGTTGAGATTAATATTAATTTTTCTTTCTGATTAATCTCTGTAAGTTTTTCTTGAATTGTTTCTTCATCAAAATTATCAATTGCAATTACACTTTTTTCCAAACCGAGAATTATCAACTCAACTTTTGTTTCATTAACAGATTTAACATCGGGAAAGAGCAGCAGAATAGAATTTTCACTTTCGGATAATTTTTTAGTGATGATTGATTTTATAGAATCAGGTAAAGACGATATGAATAATTTTGATCTCTCTGTACCTAACTTTTCAACTTCCGCATAAAATTTTTGTAAGGTATTAAGGC
>DSBF01000204.1 GCA_011049495.1 Ignavibacteria bacterium | reverse complement strand
TTTACACCGTTGAATTAAACATCAATAATGGTAGAATTCGTGAGCATAAAGAGATAGCAGATTATATTGGTCAATATGTAATTGAGTTTGTTAATGAAAATTATGGTTATATTTTTATGCTTAATAATAAAACTAACTTAACAGAGTTAAAGTTATTAAATGAATAAATTCCGGGAAACATTATCTATTGTATTTGTGTCTGTAATAACCATAACTGCACAAAACACGGATTCACTTTTTAATAATTTTTGGAGTGCTTATTCTTTTTCGGAGCAGGAAAGAATTGTCTCGGAGGAGAAACCTCTTATATTAAAATGTGGTACTAACCATATTTATTATTTGAAAAATAACTTTGATAAACTTAATATCAATCAGCAAAATAAGATAGCATCCATACTTCAACGTCCCTCAACACAAAAAAGTTTAGTCTCACCTTCCGGGTATTTCCGTATTCATTATGATACAACCGGTATTCATCAAGTAGGATATAGTTTAACAGAATTAGCTATTGCGATTGATTCGGTTTACAGTTTTGAAATTGATTTTCTTGGTTATCCTCCGCCACCCCCGGATGGAATTCAAGGAGGAGATGATAAATATGATATTTATATTCAAGATATCGGTTCAATTTATGGTTGGACAGATTTTGCTTCTACTTCAAACAGCACCAGCTTTATGGTGATTGATAATAATTTTGATATCCATTACACAAAAGGAATTGACGGCGCAAAAGTTACATTAGCTCATGAGTTTCATCATGCAATACAGGTTGGGAGTTATAAATACAGATCCGAAGACAGTTATTATTATGAATTGTTATCGACAAGTATGGAAGAATTTGTCTTCGATACAATAAACGATTATTATGATTATATCAGCGGTTATTACAATAATCCACAAGCCCCGTTTTATGCAACTTTCGGAGGCGGTTACGATTTAGCTATTTGGAATATCTTTCTTCAAAATAAATATGGTTATGATATAATCAAAAGGGGATTGGAAAATGTTGTAAATCATTCCGCATTAAATGCAATTGCACTTTCAATTTCCGAATATGGCGGATCATTTAAAGAAGACTTAGCTGAATTCGGAATATGGAATTATTTCACCGGTTCAAGAGCTAAAGAAGGGAAATATTTTAAAGAAGCAAGATTCTATCCAAAAGTAAAACCGCTTATGAATATGAATTTCAGACCGACTTCGGAAACAGTTACGGTTAATTCAAATCCTTCTTCAAATAATTATTTATTGTTTGTTGATTTTTCGAGAGGTTTGCCGGACTCTTTGGTTGCAATAATTACTAATTGTGATTATCAGTCAAAAGCTCGTACAGAATTTAGTTATACTCTTTATTCATTCAACGCATCCGGTTCTTCACAAATCAACGATCTTTTCTACTCAAGTATTCTTTCAAATAATCGTCAAATATTTTTGGAAAGTGTAATATTCAATAACGAGCTTGCAGCAGAAGGACGAACAGAAAGATTGGAAATTGATTACGCTTATCCGCAGCCGTTTAATTATAACAAACATTCTTACGTCTTTATACCTGCAGCGGCAGATCAATCCGGGAAGTCATCACTTAACATTTATACAATAGGTATGGATTTAGTTTTTTCAGGTGAAAAGAATATCTTTGCAACAGACAAAATTGTTGTAAGATGGGATGGCAAGACAGCTAACGGCGAGAGACTTCCGACCGGAGTTTATGTCTATGTAACAAAAAGCGGTGATACTGTTAAAAAAGGAAAGCTTGTTATCTATAATGAATAACTATTCACTAACATTAGAAAAAGTAAGTAAAATATTCGGAAGACGGTTAGTCTTCAAAGACATTTCACTTCAAATGAGCAGCGGAAATGTTTACGGAATTTCCGGCTGTAACGGTTCGGGAAAATCAACTTTGGCAAAAATCATTACCGGTTTAATTTCTCCGTCCAACGGTAAAATCACTCACTTATTTAATGACAAAAAAATTGAATCGGAAAATCTGCATGATTATTTGGGATTTGTTTCGCCTTATCTTTTTCTCTATGATGAATTTACAGCTGAGGAGAATCTTTATCACTTTGCAAAAATCCGGGGAATAAAAATAAATAATACAAGAGTTGATTATTTGTTTGACCTGTTCAATTTGTCTGATAGAAAGAAAGATATACTTAAAGGGTATTCTTCCGGTATGAAGCAAAGAATGAAATTTATATTTGCTTTGCAGCATTCACCGCAATTACTAATCTTTGATGAACCGACATCAAATTTGGATAACGCAGGTAAAGAAGCTGTTTACAAATTAATAGAAGAAGAAGGTAAAAATAATTTAGTAATCATTGCATCAAACGAAGAAGTTGATCTATCTTTTTGTGGTAACGTTATTGATGTAGAAAAATTCAAGATAGTATGAAAGCATATTCATTATTTAGAAAAGATTGGCAGTCGGAATTAAGAACTAGATACGCAATAAATGCTTTGGCAATGTTCATACTTGTTACAATCAGCGTGATTTTATTTTCCATTGGTACCGAAAAAATATCCGAGTATTTAACCGGCGGATTATTATGGGTTGTAATTTTCTTTTCCGCAATGTCCGGTCTTTCCCGTGCATTTGTAAGTGAAGAAGAACGCGGCACAACGCTTACTCTTCAATTAATTGCCGCTCCTTCTACAGTATTTTCGGGGAAACTATTATTCAATCTTGTTTTAGTTTTTTTAATGAACATAGCAATAACAATTCTTTACTCCGCACTATTCGAAAGTTTTGTAATAAAAAGTTTTGATTTGTTTTTAATTGCTTTTGTTTTAGGAAATTTCGGAATAGCAATATCGTCAACAATTATTGCGGCAATAATTTCTAAAGCAAGTTCAAAAGGCACACTTTACCCCGTTTTATCCTTTCCTATTTTACTTCCCCTAATATTAACTTTGCTTGAATTAACTAAGTTTGCTATGGATGGCAATTCTATCGGTGATTCCTGGGTAGAAATTGCAGTTCTTGTTTGCTACGATGTAATTATGCTAACCGCTTCGTATCTATTATTTGATTTTATTTGGAAGGATTAGAATCAGATAAATAAGGGCTTTTAGATGAAGTAAATTTTATCGCAAAGGCTATCAATTGTGATGGAGTTGATGCATTGATTTTTTTCATCATATTATACCTGTGTGCATCTATTGTTCTTTTACTGACTTTCATTTCTGCCGCAATTTCACCGCTTGTTAATCCCTCGCTTATGTAAAAAAGAATTTTTTTCTCTTTGTATGTAAGAAAAATATCAGGACCAATAACGCCATCTGCAAGATTTTTATATTCTTCATTCAAACCATCGAGTTTCTCACGAGTCCACTCCATACCGAAATATTCTAAACCATTATTAATGAGCCTTATTCCGTAGCAAAGCTCGTTTATTCTAACATTTTTACTAAGCAATCCTTTCCCACCGATTTTCCTTGTATAATACACATATTCACTTGATTCAAACATAGAAAGGAAAAGAAACTTTGCATGATCGTCGAACTTTCTTATTTCTTTGAAAGATTCAAAACCCGATAGGACGGGCATCGAAATATCACTAACGACAACATTTGGATTATGTGAAGCATATTTTTTTACAAGCTCTAAACCGTCAGATGCATAATCAACTATTGCAATATCATCAATACTATTCATTAGGTTAATTAACCCAGCTCGGAATAACTCGTGATCATCTGCAATAATTACTCTAATCTTGTTGTTCATATTATCACAATTTATTACTGGACTCAAATATAAATCAAAAACAAATTACTAACCAACCACTTGCAAACAGCTTGCAATTAGAAAATTAAGACTTTATTTTTGAACATGCATGAAAAAGAGTTATTTCATAAAAATAAAATTAAGTTAACCGATCAGCGTAAAGAGGTATATAATATTTTAAGTCGGGCAATTCAACCGCTCAGTTTAGATGAAATACAAAATGAATGTTATAAAATTGATTTCTCAAGTGTCTATAGGTCTATAAGAACTTTTATACAAAAAGGAATTGTAACTGAACATTATTTCGGAGATCGTAAACCAAAATATTCATTAAAAATGAATGATTCGCATCGTCATTATATTAAATGTTCTAAATGCGGTAGAATCGACGAGCTGAAAAATGTTTGCATAATAGATGAAGTAAATAAAAAAACTAAGTACAAAATAGTTGATCATTATATGGAGTTTATTGGGGTATGCCCGGTTTGTTTAAAAAAATAAGTTATACTGCATTCCTTTTAATTTTCATTTCTTGTTCGGAACAGGCTCCAATTGATAATGATGATAAAATTACAATAGCAGTTACAATTACTCCTTACAAATATTTGGTACAAAAAATAGCCGAAGATTATGTCAATGTAGTCAGCTCAATTCCCGAAGGGGCAACTCCACATCATTTTGAACCGACTCCGAAACTGATTCGTTCAATTTCAAGCGCGAGTTATTACTTTAAAGTAGGTCGGTATATGGAATTTGAAGATATATGGCTGCAAAAACTTAAAGGAATTAACAAGGGAATGACCGTATTCGATCTCTCCGATAGTGTTTCTTACAGCAATAATGATCCCCATATTTGGTTAAGCCCGGTTAAGTTGAAATTAATTTCTAAAAATATTCTAAATGCATTAACAGAAATTCTTCCCGGGGAAAGCACAAGATTTAGAAATAATTATAATCATTTTGTTGATTCGCTTGAAACAATTACTAAACATTTAGAAAATTCCTTCGCTAATATTGATGATAAAAAGAAAGTACTTTTAGTTTACCACGGCTCGTGGAAATATTTTGCAGAAGATTTTGGATTCAGACAAATATCGATTGAAGAGGGAAGTAAATCAGCAAGCGCAAAAGAATTTAAAGAGATATTGAACGTTGTAAGAAAATCAAATGTAAAAGTAATTTTTATTGATCCGCAGCACAGCAGACAATCAGCAGAAGTAATTGCAAAGGACTTGAAAATTGTTACCGATGTCATTAACCCGTTGCCGGATAATCTATTAGAAAATTTCTACTCAATCGAAAACAAAATATTAGCTTATTATAAATGAAAGCGATAGAAGTAAAAAATCTTTTCTTTCAATATGAAGATTTACCGGTATTGGAAGACATAAATTTTGAAGTTGAGGAAAAAGACTTTGTCGGAATTATCGGTCCAAACGGCGGCGGGAAAACCACATTGATAAAAATCTTGGTTGGTTTACTTAAACCTCAGCAAGGAATTGTAAATATTTTCGGCAAACCGGTTTCCTCTATGAATCATCTTATAGGTTACGTACCGCAAAGTTTTAATTTTGACAGCAGCTTCCCGATATCGGTAATTGATGTTACAATGATGGGAAGATTAAATAAATCTAAGAATTTAACGGACTCAATGGAAAATAGACAAATTGCGGAAGAGTGTTTAAGAAAAGTTGACATGCTTGAATTGAAAGATAAGTTGATCGGCAACTTATCCGGCGGACAAAAACAGCGTGTACTAATAGCCCGCGCACTTACCGTTAAACCAAAAATTCTAATTCTTGATGAACCGACCGCAAGTATTGACAGTAAAGCCGGACTAAACTTTTATGAACTTCTCCATAAACTAAATGAAGAAATGACAATAATAATGATCTCACACGATATTGGTGTTATATCGCAGTACGTTGAAAAGATTGCATGCTTGAATAAAAAATTAGTTTTTCACGATTCGAAAGAAATCTCACGCGAAATGCTGGAACAGACTTATCAATGCCCCGTTGATTTAATTGCGCACGGTTTACCACACAGAATATTAGACGAACACGAGCACAAACATTAATATGCCTGAACTTTTTACATATAATTTTATGGTCAATGCATTGATTGCAAGCTTTCTTGCGAGCATTGCAGCGGGAGTAATTGGTTCTTATGTTGTGGTAAAAAGAATTGTATTTATTTCAGGTGGAATATCACATTCCACATACGGTGGAATTGGTCTTGGCTATTTACTCGGGTTCAATCCGATCTTAGGTGCTGTTGGGGCTGCATTAGTTACTGCAGGTATTGTTGCAAAAATTAGTCGTAAGAAAAAACAATCTGAAGATATGTTGATTGGAATTGTATGGGCTTTAGGTATGGCACTTGGAATTTTCTTTATTAATTTATCGGAAGGTTATGCACCCGACTTAATGTCGTATCTTTTCGGAAATATTCTTCTTGTATCGAATGTCGATTTAATATTGATGTTCATCTTAAATATAATTGTAATAGGTACGGTAATTATAT
>DSBF01000375.1 GCA_011049495.1 Ignavibacteria bacterium | reverse complement strand
TATTTGCAGTCTTGAGGAAATGCAAAGCGGTCTATGTTGGAATATACTAACACAGACCGCTTATCAGTAGAAGAAAAGAGGGAACTTTTTAACTCATTTTTGAAAGAACTTTTTTGATAATTGTTATTGCTTCATCAATATTTTCTGTTCTTACATTTAACGGTGGACGGAACCTTACCGATCTGTTACCGCATCCAAGCATTAAAACTTTATTATCATATAGTTCTTGTAGGAATTTATTTCTTTGTTCCGGGGTTGGGAAATCAAAAGAACACATCAAACCCAGACCGCGAGCTTGTGAAATTAATTCCGGAAATTGAATTTGCACTTCTTCCAAATTATGAAGTAAATACTCTCCAACCATTTTTGAGTTTTCAACAAGATTTTCTTCATGAATTATTTCAAGAAATTTCTGTGATCTAACCATATCAACTAAATTACCGCCCCAGGTTGAGTTAATTCTGCTCGATTTTCTAAATACATTTTCTTCAATTTCATCTACTCTATCACTTACCATAATTCCGCATACTTGCATCTTTTTACCAAACGCAACAATATCAGGTTTTACATAATGTTCGTGTGCCCACATCTTACCGGTTAAACCGATACCTGTCTGAACTTCATCAAAGATTAACATGATATCATTTTCATCTGCAATTTCGCGCAGTTTCACAAAGAATTCTTTTCTAAAGAAATTATCTCCGCCTTCAGCTTGAACCGGTTCAGTAATTATGGCAGCAATATCGTCTTTGTTATTCTTAATTGCTTCATAAATTTCATTGATTGCTATTTCTTCAAGTTGTCTTATCTTATCAAGATTTTCACTCAATGGAAAAGTAATTTTAGGATTAGTTATTCTAGGCCAATTGAATTTTGGAAAATACAATATCTTATTCGGGTCTGTATTAGTAAGTGACATTGTATATCCCGAGCGTCCGTGGAATGCTTCTCTAAAGTGGATTACTTGATGACCTTTTTCTTCTTTATATCCTTTTTGAAAATTCTTTCTAACCTTCCAATCGAATGCGGTTTTCAGAGCATTTTCAACGGCAAGCGAACCTCCGGAAATTAAAAAGAGATGTTTGAAATGTTCCGGCATCGCAACGTCACCGAAAGTTTTTACAAAGTGCGCCATTTCTCTTGTATAAACATCCGAATTAGATGGTTTTGTTAAAGCTGCTTTTCCAATTCTATTAACAAACCCATCGTTATTAATTTTGGGATGATTCATTCCAAGCGGTGAAGAAGCAAAAAATGAAAACATATCTAAATATTCATCACCGGTTAGAGCGTCAACAATTCTTAAATCGTAGCTATTCTCCAGATCAAGGACTAATTTCATCCCATCGGCTAACATTCGTTGGCTTATTATATTGTGAACATCTTTAGCATTAATTATAGTATCACTTTTTTTCAAGGTTTTGTTATTCATAAAAACTCCCATTTTGAAAAAATTAAATTTCTTACTGTATTTGTAAATAAATTGGGATGTAATAATGGTATTAAAATACGTGTTCGAAGCGGGATATTACGTAACTTTTGAGGGATTTAAATCCGGTTATTTTATGAAAATCTTTGTAATGTGGCATAAATAAACAATCGTTTACATGAAACTTATTAATTAAGTTAGCGCAAGTCAATATCAAAAAATATTTCTTATATTTTACCAAATGATTTTTGCCCATGGAACTTTTATTTAAAATATTTTTTCTTTCTGTAATTTTGCTCATTCTCATGTCATGTGAAGATGAAAAATCTCCGGAAGTAACTTTTTATTCATTTGAAACAAGTGAATTAACCAATAAAACAACTGATTTTAATTTAAGTATAACTTTTCGTTCACCATTAAATTGGGATTTACGAACTTCGGAAATATCTAAAAGAACCGACAAATCAAAAGGTATAATTGGAGAGTTTGTCTATAATCCAAGTTACCTTTTTTTCGATGATTCAACTACATCCGTGCTGAATTTGGGAAAAGTTATTACTCCGGATTCGCTTAAAGGAAGAGAAGATGTACTGAATATTTATTCACAAATTTTGGTCTCAAAACAAAGCAGCGATCTTGATTATAAAGTAGAGCAGTTTGCAAAAGACGGAATTAAGTTTACTCAGTTTTCTATTGATCAAAGAACTATAATTTCTAAAAGAATAATTTTCCAAAATAAGTTTCAAGACATTATTCAATTCGAATTCACTTCAAAAGCAGCACTCTTCAATTCGGAATACGAAAAAATAAAACAGTCGATTGGGTCTATTCAATTATTATAAACTGTTAAATCCCATCTTTTGAAAAGATGGAATCTCTAACTCATGAAGAAACCTACTTGCCTTTAAGTGACGTATTTGTTACACTTACTGTAACTAATAGAAAAAATTATGTCCGCATCAACAAAACTATCGACTTCGGTAAAGGCTTTAAGTTATCTTGCTTCCACACATCCCACCCCTCATAATAGTGCGCATATTGCTGAACAAATCGGGACAAATGCTTCAAAGCTGCGTAGAATAATGTCACTGCTTACAAAGAACGATATTGTAAAAAGTACACAAGGAATTAGCGGTGGATTTTTATTAAACAAACATCCCAAAGATTTACATTTACAAGAGATATACTGCGCGATAGAAGATAGAAAAGCGTTTCATCTTGACGTAAATAAAAAGAGCGGAAGAGGGAAGAATATCAATCTTACATTTAATGAATATTTCTTGAATCTATTTGCTGACATACAAGTTGATATCGAAAACAAAATGAAAAAAATAAACTTATTATCAATAATGAAACAAACCGGGATCAAATCATTATTTAAATGATTTTGATAAGGAGGTAAAATGGAATTCTTAAAAGTACTTGGAATTAAAGATGAAAATTTAGGTGCATCAACCGGATTAAAATGGTATGGTGAAAAATCAGGTGATAAAATTGATGTTGTTTCACCTGTGGATGGAAAACATATTGCGACAGTTTATCAGGCAACTGAGCAAGATTATGAACATGTTGCAAAAACAGCTCATGAAGCATTCCTAAAATGGAGAACAATACCTGCTCCAAAAAGAGGAGAGATTGTTAGGCAAGTCGGTTTGCAATTAAGAAAGTATAAAGAACCGCTTGGTAAACTTGTTAGTTACGAAATGGGTAAATCGCTTCAGGAAGGTTTGGGCGAAGTTCAAGAAATGATAGACATTTGCGATTTCTCAGTAGGTCTATCAAGACAATTATACGGTTTCACAATGCAGTCTGAAAGACCAAATCATAGAATGTATGATCAGTATCATCCGCTTGGCGTTGTTGGGACCATCAGTGCATTTAATTTCCCGGTTGCTGTGTGGAGTTGGAATGCAATGATTGCAACTGTCTGCGGCGATTCAAATTTGTGGAAACCATCTTCAAAAGTACCGCTGACATCAATTGCAGTGCAGAATATTCTGGCAGATGTAATTAAAGAAAATGATTTACCCGAAGGTTTATTTTCTTTAATTATTGGTAGAGGAAAAACTGTCGGTGAAAGAATGCTGAATGATAAACGCGTTCCTTTGGTTTCGGTGACCGGTTCAACCTCTATCGGAAGACATGCTGCACAAGTTGTATCCAAAAGATTCGGCAGAACAATTCTCGAATTAGGTGGAAATAATGCAATTATTCTTACGCCGAATGCCGATCTTAAAATAGCTATTCCTGCAATAGTATTTGGTGCCGTTGGAACTGCCGGACAAAGATGTACATCTACTCGAAGAATTATTATGCATGAATCAATTTATGATAAAGTCAAAGAATCATTGTTAAAAGCTTATGAAACATTAAAGATTGGGTCACCATTAGAAGTTTCAAATCATGTTGGACCACTTATTGATAAAGCTGCAGTTGAAGATTTCTTGAATGCTCAAAAGAAAGTAAAAGAAGAAGGCGGGAAAATTATTTTTGGTGGTGAAGTTTTAGAGGGGAAAGGTTATGAATCCGGATGTTATGTAAAACCCGCAATTGCCGAAGTTGAAAATCATTACCAAATAGTTCAAGAGGAAACTTTTGCTCCATTATTATATTTAATTAAATATTCTGGTGAAGTAAGTAATGCAATTGAATTACAAAATAATGTTGTGCAAGGACTCTCATCCTCAATCTTTACAAATGATGTAAGAGAATCTGAAGAATTTTTATCGGCTTGGGGAAGTGACTGTGGAATAGCTAATGTGAATATTGGTACATCCGGTGCGGAAATTGGTGGAGCATTCGGTGGTGAAAAAGAAACCGGCGGTGGTCGTGAATCCGGTTCCGATTCATGGAAAGCTTACATGAGACGCCAAACTAACACAATAAATTTTGGTAAAGAATTACCTTTAGCACAAGGTATTAAATTCGATATATAGTTATATTGAACAATATGAAAAAGATACTCGGAATTAGAAAAGAAGTTAAGAACAAGTGGGAGAGGAGGGTTACCCTCACTCCCGCTGCCGTTAAAGAACTTAAAGATAATTTCGGAATAAAAACTTTATTTCAACTTTCTGAAAAAAGAATTTTTGACGACCAAGATTATATTAATGCCGGTGCCGAAGCAAGAGAAATTCTTGATGAAGCTGAAATTATTCTCGCCGTAAAAGAAATTCCAATCCAACATATTCTTGAAAACAAAATTTATTTGTTCTTCTCGCATACGATTAAAGGGCAACCTTACAACATGCCTTTGCTCCAAACTCTCATAGATAAAAAATGTACACTGATAGATTATGAACCGATAAAAGATGAAAATGATAGACGGCTTGTTTTCTTCGGAAGACATGCCGGTTATGCCGGAATGGTTAATGGTTTTTTTACACTCGGGAAAAGATTACACGCATTAGGAATTCAAAATCAATTTGAGAAAATAAAACAAGCAAAAGATTATCCCGACTTAGAAGCCGCCAAAGAAGAAATCACAAAGCTGGGTAAAAAATTAAAATTGCCTGATGAAATAAATCCATTAGTTGTTGGAATTACCGGTTATGGAAATGTATCAATCGGTGCTCAAAAAATATTAGATTTACTTCCGGTTACTAAAATAGAACCGAATGATTTGTTAGCGAATGAACTTGAGAAAAACAAAATCTATAAAGTCATATTCAAAGAAGAAGACTTGGTTGAAAAGATTGGCGGTGGTAATTTCGATTTAGAAGAATATTACAACGAACCGGGAAAATATAAATCAAAGTTCGAGCAGTTTTTACCCAAAATTAATCTGCTTGTAAATGCAATTTATTGGGAAGAAAAATATCCGAGATTAGTTACAAAAGAATTTACTTCAAAAAATAAATTGAACAACTTAATTGCTATCGCGGATTTAAGTTGCGATATAAACGGCTCGATTGAGATGACTGAGAAAGCAACTCCATCGGATAACCCGGTTTTTATTTACAATCCCAAATCAAATACAATTAATGACGGATTTGATGGAGATGGAATTGCATTAATGACGGTTGATAATCTACCCGCTGAAATTCCGGTTGAATCATCCGAATGGTTCAGCAAATCTTTGATGCCCTTAGTTCCAAAATTATTTGAAGCAGATTATTCAAAAAGTTTTGAAAAATTGGATTTGAGTCCCGAATTAAAAAATGCATGTGTTGTTTACAGAGGCAAGTTGACACCGAACTTTAAATATTTAGAAGAGTTTTTAGGAAACCGTTAAAACGGTTCGCTTCATATATGTTGAGATAATCCATGACTTATGAGTCTGTTGCATAACTTTATATTGAAAAATTACCGTCGGTTTTAACCAACGGAGGATGAATACGAGAAAAGAAAAAGGGCTTTAGCCCGATTCTTGATATTTAATGGGACTAAAGTCCGTATAATTTATTGCTATTTTCCCCGTTCACTAAAGTGAACGGCTATTTTATGACTTGTGCAACACACTCTAATGATAAAAGGGAAAAGTTAATAACCGTTTCAACGGTTTACAAAAGTTGTTGTTAATGAACACATTTAAAAATGAAATATTGCAACAATGGAATAAACTCAAAACACTAGACAAAAAAGTAGTGATTGTTTTTCTTGCCGTTGCAGTTCTTCAAACCATATCTTGGTATTACGCATCACGTAAATTTTTCAGAGCTAATCTATATCATCAATATTTTACCGATAATGAGTTTGTTCACCTCTATGAATATTTATTCTGGTTTATCGGCGATTTCATTTCTCTTTTCTTACTTCCTTCAATTATTATCATATTCTTATTCAAGGAAAAGCTCTCCGATTATGGAGTTAAATTTGGTGATTATAAAGTTGGTTTTACAATTACTCTGAT